>JABDCF010000053.1 GCA_013288235.1 Bacteroidota bacterium
GAAATGGCCCTTTAATTCGGGGTATATATTTGTCTTTGGAAAATATGAAAACAATATTTGATACGGCGACAAGAAGCGGGCTGATCGGCAGGATATACCTGCTTAATGACAAAAGCACAGCGCAATGGGGAAAAATGAATATTTACGAAATGTTGAGCCATTGTATACTATTCGATGAAATGATACAAGGCAAGACTAAGTATAAACGGGCTTTTTTGGGCCGCTTGTTTGGTAAAATGGCTTTGAAAGATTTTATAGGAGACGAAAGGCCGGTAAAGCGGAATTTACCTACTATTCCGGGATTAGTTGTCAAACAAAATGATGGTGAAATTGAAACCCAAAAAAAGCAATGGGTTACATTAATTGAGGGCTACGCAAATTACCCGGATATTGATTTCGTTCATTCTTTTTTCGGAAAACTAACCAGGGAACAAAGCGGATACTTGGTTTATAAACATATCGACCATCATCTTCGCCAATTTAACAATTAGCCGATTTTTACAGTCCGTTTATTTTACGACCAAGCTTTCATATTTGTGTATTACTTGCCAGGTACTGCTATCCGAATCAAATACCGAGTTCAGCCCTTGTTCTTCGCCACCGGGGTCGCCCATAAATTCGTCCCCATCTTTCCAGAAAGTTTGGCCTGGTATTGGGCGTGCAATGCCGGCAAATGCCCAGAAATTAGCGCCGGTTATGCCTGGGTTATCCAGCACCTGTTTAAAAATAAAACTGTAAAAGCGGTCGCGGTTATGGGTTGTAGCTTCCGGGCTGTAAACATGAAGATCGCGCGGCAGGCCGAACTCTTCAATTACCATCGGTTTGTTAAGTTGTTGAGCGATAGCAAGGTGTTTCTTTATGTCTTTGCCCGCACTATCCAAAATGATCTTATAGCTGGCATTAATAGCCGTATCCTTAAACCAGCTCCAGTTTTTTGGCCAGATGTGAATGGTAAGATAATCGATATTTTTATTTGCATGAATTTTTTTATAAACTGACATATCATAGTCCGAGGCTATATCCCCCTCGCTACCCGTTGTAAGCAGATGATTTCTATCGATGGCCTTTACAAACGCAGCCACATGATCTATCCAGGTCTCAAATGCAGCATCTGCTGATTGTTCCATTGGCCGCGGCTCATTTATTATTTCCCAGGCCATAATAGCCGGATCATTGGTGTATTTTTTACCGTTAAGGCTGTTAGTCCGGTTAAGCACATATTTAATGTAATTGTCCAGTTCATCCATGCATGGTTTGCAGGTATAAAACTGGCTGATGTATTGGCGCAGCTTATCCCAGCTATAATAACCGCCCAGGCTTTTTGGATATGGCTGCTCGCCGTAGCCGTTCCATTTTAAATACTGAGCTATGCCGCCACTCCACTCCCATGTATTGGTAAAATGCAATACAGCCTTCATATTACGCTTGCCCATTTCATTCAGCAGGTAATCAAGCCCGGCCATAATGTTTTCATTAAACTTTCCTGCTTCGGGTTGCAATGTTTTTTCATTTGGTGTGCGGTACTTGTAGTCGGTAAGCCCCTCGGCGCCTACCATCACACGCAAATTGGTAACACCATGCTGCTTTAAAAAATCAAGTTCTGTTTTCAACCTGTCTTTACCTTTTTGGCCGTTGGTAGCCAGCAATCCGCCATACCAGTAGTTAGCACCGATGTACCTGTATGGTTTCCCATCAATGGTAAAATGTGTGCCATTAACCTTGACAAATCCCTGTTGCGCCAAACACGAACAAGCAGCCAGCAGGCTAACAAATAATAGCTTAATAAATTTCTTCACGATATTTTATATTCGGTTCTAAATGTATAAAACAGCTGGCTGTATGGTTAATACTGTTTTACCATTTTATCGCTAAATAATGATGTTTTATTTGCAATTGACCGTAATTTAATAAGCTGTCGGCCCCTGGTACCATAACCGGGCAATAACTATAAAAGATATTTAAAAACCATCAAAATAGATTTTGTGATATTAAAGATCATACTTATTTTTATTTAATAATTATATCAGCGTTACAAACCTAAGTTGTTCATTTTAAATTGCTTTTTATTACCCGTGCCTACTTTGATGCAAAATTCCCTGAAATATTGTTTTTAAAGTTTTAAACTATTTATATCTATTGAAGTTTAATTAATAAACCTAATATATACTTTCCAATAAATTACCAACACCTTTTAATAAACATAAAAATGAAAAAGATCCTAACTTTTATCCTCTTGCTATTTATAGCTCAAGTTAGCTTTGCCGGCGCACCGCTTAAAGGCATTGATGTAAAACTTGGAAAAAACCCTGGCGGCGGATGTGCCGCTAAATGTACAACCACTGCCAACGGTGGGCTATCCGGAACTTTGCCGGAGGGTGAATACACATTGGTGGCTGATGATTTTCAATTACAAAATGCTGTGAACGGAATGATAAAAGGAAAGTACCCGCGTAGCAAGTACAAATATGATGGGACAGGTATCGTGATATCTTTTAATACATCGTCCAAAATAAAAATAAAAGGCCAATTAGTTCACGGTTCTGTAGTGATCACAGTGCCTAAGGGTGGGGCGACCCTTGCCGGTATGACCCTTAGCCTGGACGATGCAGTAATGAACAAAGCTATGGCAGCCCAACCCAAACCAACCGGTCGTTAGTTAACGTCCACCAGCTCAATAAAACTGCAATGGGAATTTAATTCTAAAAAAAAGACCGGTTTTCAAATGAAACACCGGTCTTTTTTATGGGGATGCATTATCCTGTTTATATTATTCTTTTCCAAGCATTTTCCATACAACAGCGGCAATTATGCCCCCGGCAATTGGCGCCACTATAAACAGCCATAACTGCGACAGTGCATCACCACCTACCATTAATGCAGGCCCGATACTGCGGGCAGGGTTAACGGACACACCTGTTACAGGGATACCCACCAAATGGATGATTACAAGTGCTAAACCAATAGCAACGCCAGCGAAGCCCGGAGCTGCATTTTTAGCTGTGGCGCCGAAGATGACGATCAGGAAAATGAAGGTCAATACAATTTCTGTTATCAATCCTGATTGCAGGCTGTATTTATCCGGCGAATGAATGCCATATCCGTCCTGGCCAAGGCCGTTTGCAGCTATATCATAGCCTGGCAATCCTTTAACAATAACCAGTAATAAGGCCGAGGCGAGGATAGCCCCGATCACCTGGGCTATAATATAACCAACGGTATCCTTAACACTAATTTTTCCGGCTACGAGCATGGCAATGGTAATAGCCGGGTTAATGTGACAGCCTGAGATTGGCCCGATGGCATACACCATTACTAAAACGGCGAGGCCAAAGGTGAACGCAATACCTGCAAAGCCAATGTGGCCGCCAGCAATCACTGCGCTCCCTGTACCCATAAACACAAGGACAAATGTACCGATCAGCTCGGCAAAATACTTAGTTGTTGCTTTTGTTTCCATAAAGTTTAATTTATACGGTTTGATAATAAGTGGTTGCAGAGAAGGGAATAATTATACAATTGCGATAATTTCATATTTACAAAAAGATAATTACGATAATTGGCCTGGTTGACCGACGAGCTATTATGATTAAAGGTATATAATAACCTGAGATATTGCAAAATAAATTACTGTAAACTTTGTGTTTATCTATCATGTTAAAAGTAGTTTAACAGCTATCGTACCATGATACTACTTTTACAAAAGACATTTAATCATTATCTTTACAATGAATTTTAGTATATGACCAAACCGCTTTTGGAGTTATTAGCAATTGAACGACTTAAAGAAAGTAGGTTGCTGTTAGATCAAAAGTGTTTTAATGGGGCTTATTATTTGGCAGGATATGCTGTTGAATGCGCTTTGAAAGCATGTATAGCTAAACAAATAAATTCTCATGAGATTCCAAGTAAATCTCTCATTAATGACTTTTATACACATGATTTAGAAAGATTAATCAAACTTACAGGTATAGAACAGGATCATAAAAGAAAAATAAAATCTGATCCAGATTTTAAGATAAATTGGAGTATTGTTCGGCTATGGACAGAGGGTGCAAGGTATAAAGAATGGACAGACATACAGGCAAACGAATTATATAATGCAATTAACAATCAAAAAGGAGGAATACTATCATGGACACAGCAATATTGGTAGATGAACTAAATCAAAACGCAGTTGAGTTAATTAAAGTCCTTGATGAGAAGAATTTTGTATTTACCGTCGCTGCGTTAATGAAAAATGAAGATGCAGAAGATTGGCGCCTTGTTTTGGGTATCCCCGAAATACGTACAAAAGGCTCAAGAGATTCCCTAACTCAAATTAATAATATTATAGAGGAAAAAGATTTGAAAATCTCTTTATATGATATAATATTAGTTGATGATCAGGATCGCTTGTTTACTTTATTAAGAAGTAAAGTTGGCGTCAGGCAAGGGGCATTACCTCTAAAAATCACAGGTAATTATTTTGATGGTACAAGGTTTCCTGATTCCATCATTTACGTAGTTAAATAAATACGATAGTAACGAAAAAGCCTCCCAGGAGGCTTTTTTGTTATGTACAGGCAGTTAAATTATAACTTGCCGATTTCCTGTACCAGGTCGATCAGTTTGTTGGAGTAACCCCACTCGTTATCATACCATGATACTACTTTTACAAAGTTATCATTCAAAGCTATGCCGGCTTTAGCATCAAAAATTGATGTGCGTGCATCGCCTTTAAAATCTTCAGAAACTACTTCGTCTTCAGTGTAACCTAAAATGCCTTTCATAGCGCCTTCAGATGCTTCTTTCATTGCTTTTTTTATGTCTTCATAAGTAGCAGGGTTTTTTAAGCGTACAGTTAAGTCAACTACCGATACGTCAGGAACGGGAACGCGGAATGACATGCCAGTTAATTTGCCTTTAAGCGCCGGTATAACCAATGCCACAGCTTTGGCTGCACCTGTTGATGAAGGGATGATATTTTGATAAGCGCCACGGCCACCTCTCCAATCTTTGTGCGACGGGCCGTCAACTGTTTTTTGAGTTGCGGTAACCGCGTGTATGGTGCTCATTAAGCCTTCTTCAATACCGAATTTATCGTTCAATACTTTAGCTATAGGCGCTAAGCAGTTGGTAGTACATGAAGCATTTGAAACTATAGTTTGGTCAGCTTTTAATTCGGTATGGTTTACACCCATTACAAAAGTTGGGGTATCATCCTTTGCAGGTGCGCTCATTACTACTTTTTTAGCGCCGGCGTCAATATGTTTTTGGGCGGTATCCTGTGTAAGGAACAGGCCGGTTGATTCAATGACAACTTCAGCGCCAACTTCGCCCCATTTAAGGTTCGCAGGATCTTTTTCGGCAGTAACGCGTATAGTTTTACCGTTTACCACCAAATGGCCGCCTTCAACAGCAATAGTGCCTTTAAAAGGGCCATGAGTTGAATCGTATTTTAACATGTAAGCCATATAATCAGGCTCAACAAGGTCATTAATACCAACAACTTCAATGTCGGGCCTATCAATTGCAGCCCTGAATGCCAGGCGACCAATACGGCCGAAACCGTTAATTCCTATTTTCATGATTTTCTAATTTTTACTTGAATAGTATGTTAATAAATTGTTTATGGGTTCTTTTATAACGTTTGCAATTTTAAGATTTGCATTGGCAGCGGCTTCATATAAAAGGTTTTGAAAGCCAGCTGCAACCGAGCCCGCAAAATACAATAAAGCTTCGGGATGTTCATCATGCAAGGGTAATAAATAGGTATTTATCATTTGCCCGAAGCCATTTTTTATAATACCGGTTATATAATTGTCTTCCTGGTTATCCATAAAAAAATCAGTGAATGAGCTTAAAAACAGGGCAGGCTGCTTTTGCCGGTAAACTTTTTCCAGCAAAGTTTTACGGTCAAAATCATACCGTTGAACAAATTTTTTGTGGATGTTTTCAGGAAGTGTTTCGTTCATAAACCCCTTCAGCAATTGCTTGCCAAGCCAGTTTCCCGAGCCTTCATCAGCCAAAATATAACCCAGGCCGTAGTTGTTTGGCTTTACTTTCCTGCCATCGTACCAGGCTGCGTTGGAGCCGCTTCCGCAAATGCAAATAATGCCCGGCGAATTTTTGCAGCAGGCAATGGCCGCGGCCGAAATATCATGATCAACGATAACCTTTCCAAATTTAAAAAACTCCGATAAAGCATTGTGAACAGTCGCCTGGCGGTTGGGGGATGAGGCGCCTGCGCCAAAAAAATAAATACGTTTTATTTCTTCGGCATGATGTATCAGGTTGATGTTTTTGCTGAGCAGTTGTATAATCCGTTTTTCGTCGTCAAAGTAGGGGTTTATGCCACTGGTTTTAAAGGTAGCAACAATCCGGTCTTTGTCGGCCAGCCGCCAGTCGGCATAATTTGATCCGCTATATACAACTGCGATCATTTATTTAGATTGAAAGTATTTCAGCCATCTGCATCAAATCTTCTTCCAGTTTAAATTCATGTTGGGTAAGCGCCTCTTCAAGGCTTGTTATTTTTATATGGTTTGCCTGCAAGCCAACCATTACCTGTGTTTTACCTTTTAATAATGCATTTACTGCGGCAAAGCCTAAACGGCTGCCTAAAACCCTATCAAATGCCGATGGGCTGCCGCCTCGTTGCAAGTGGCCTAAGATAGTAACTTTTACATCGTAAAACTTTACTTCCTTTTGTACCAATTTGGCTATATCATAAGCGCCGCCATGTTTATCGCCTTCGGCAACAATCACTATGCTCGATGATTTTTTATTGTATTGCCCGGCTTTAAGGTTTTCAATAAGGTTTTCAATGGCTGTTTCTTTTTCAGGCAATAAAATAGCCTCGGCGCCACATGAGATGCCGGCGCGTAAAGCAATTGCCCCTGAGTCGCGGCCCATCACTTCAATAAAAAATAGGCGGTCGTGTGCATCGGCAGTGTCGCGTATTTTGTCGATGGCCTCAATTACAGTATTGGTGGCAGTATCAAAACCAAGCGTATAGGTAGAGCCGTACAGGTCGTTGTCAATGGTGCCTGGCACACCCATTACTGCTATATCCGGATACTTTTGCGAAAAACGCAGGGCGCCGGTAAAAGTACCGTCCCCTCCAATAACCACCAGGGCGTCAATTTTATGTTTTTTTAAATTTTGGTATGCAGATTCCATCCCCTCATCAGTACGAAATGGTAAACAGCGCGCTGTTTTTAAAATAGTACCGCCTAAATTTAATATATTACTTACGGAGCGGGCCTGCATATCGTACATATCATCCTCAATAAGCCCCTGGTAGCCCCGCCTGATGCCCGTTACTTCTAAGCCATTATATATTGCCGTACGCACAACAGACCGGATACAGGGGTTCATTCCCGGTGCATCGCCGCCTGAAGTTAGTACTGCAAGTTTTGAAATTTTATGCATCTTTACACTGCTTATTTAAAGCCACGAATATAGTGTGTGAAAATTACACCATTAAATTTAATTTATTTTTTTTTACATTCGCAGTTAACCAGATATAATTAATTTATTAACCTAACATTTATCGTAGTTTGGAAGAAGTAAAGCTACCTACATTTGACTCAGTTTTTTCTATTGACTGCGTAATATTCGGGTTTGAAGCGGGAGAGCTTAAAATCCTACTTATCGAAAGAAATGAAGAGCCTTTTAAAGACTGGCTTGCATTGCCTGGCTATATAGTTGAGCAGGACGAGAGTATAGACGATGCCGCCGAACGTATTTTGTACGAGCTTACCGGCTTGCGCGACTTGCACATGCAGCAGTTTCATACCTTTGGCGAGGTAAACCGGCACCCGCAGGGGCGGGTGATTACTGTTGCCTATTACGCGCTGATACGGATAAACGGGCAAAAGGAATTGCGCCCGATAAGCCATTACGCCCGTAAAGCTTTCTGGCACCCGGTTAACGAATTGCCCAAACTGGCATTTGACCACTCCGAAATTTTTAAAACCGGTTTTAATAAAATACGCAGGCGACTAAACTATCAGCCTATTGCATTTGAGTTGCTGCCCGAAAAGTTTACACTTACCCAGCTGCAATCGCTTTATGAAGCTGTTGAAAATAAAAAACTTGATAAAAGAAATTTCCGCAAAAAAATGCTGAGCTACGGGTTTTTAAAGGAACTCGACGAAAAACAAAAAGGCGTATCCTACCGTGCTGCCAAACTTTATAAATTCGACAGGCGCAAGTATGCTAAGATTTTTCATAATGATTTGAATTTGGATAAGTGATTTTTAGCTGAAAGCTAAAAGACCAAAGCAAAAAGCTTTAAAAATATAAAGGCCGCTGTGACGAAATCACAGCGGCCTTTATGTTAGCTTTAAGCTTTCTGCTTTAACCTTTCAGCTCAAATATGGGATGTAGCAAGTTCCAAATGGAATTTCACCAAATTATCTATAGGCGAGCGGATGATATTTCCTACAACCATGCCATTTTCAACAACTACTTCTTCAAGTACGTTCCTGAAATTATAGC
Source organism: Bacteroidota bacterium (assembly GCA_013288235.1). Classification (GTDB taxonomy): domain Bacteria; phylum Bacteroidota; class Bacteroidia; order Sphingobacteriales; family Sphingobacteriaceae; genus Mucilaginibacter. The sequence goes on from JABDCF010000053.1 coordinate 8,485, forward strand.
CAACAGAACCTATGCAGTTAAAGGTATATTTTTGATAATCGGGATAGTGGGTAACCAGGTTGCGGAAAAAATCTTCGAATGAAGTGCGTACAATGTTGCGCGAATATTCGATATTCACAGGGCTATCATACACAAATTTGCTGAAGCTGGCGCAAAAACGGTTAGCACGGGGCTGGGTATAAACTATTTCGTTTATATCATCAGGCGTAAGCTTAAATGTTTCCCAAAAGTTTTTGCGGACAGCCTCGGGCATATAGCCCCTTAAATAATCGGCCAGCAGCTTTTTGCCTATATAGCACCCGCTGCCTTCATCGCCCAGGATGTACGCGCCGGAATCGATATTGTGGGTAACTTCTTTGCCATTATAAATACAGGTATTGGTGCCGGTGCCCAAAATCGCGGCAAAGCCCTCTGTATGTCCAAGGAGTGCCCTGGCAGCGGCAAGCAGGTCGTGACCGATAAATACTTTTGCTTTTGTAAATACGGCTTTCATAGCCTCTTCTACAATTTTACGCATCTCATCGGTCGAGCAGCCTGCGCCGTAATAATTTACCTCGGTTATTTCATCCAGCTCCAGGTCGGTAGGCAAAGTCTCCTTAAGCGACTTGATGATATAGTCCGTTCCTGAAAAATAAGGGTTGTAACCTTCGGTATTAAAGTACACTTTTTTACCTTCTCCGGTAACCAGGCACCAATTTGTTTTGGTTGAGCCACCGTCAGCAATTATGATCATAAAATAAGTTTATAATAAAAAATCGGATAAAAGTATGATTTACTTATTGTAAAAAAAACACTTTGCATTTTTAAAAAGTAAAAATCTGTTTTTTAATTAAAAATTGTTGTTCTTTTTTCGAAAAAGGGGTATTTCAACACTAAAAATATTCCTGTCGGTTGCTAAAAGTAGCAATGTTTTTAACTGTATAAATTACAGATAAAATAGCCTGCTTTACAAGTAACTGGTTTATAATTCGCATGCAATTATAGGTATTATTTAACAAAATATTTACATACATTGTTTGTTTAATGCAGATAAAGGCAATTTGCCTTATTTGATGAAACTGGCGAACTATTTAGAGGGAAGAAAATTAAACTTTAAGAAGATTTAAGTAAAATTTTGCATCTTTGCGCCGTGTTTAAGTCCTAAGTCTTTAGTCTAAAGCCCAAAGTCGGATTACTTCCCTTTTTGACTTAAGACTTTAGACTAAAGACTCAGGACTTAAAACGGTCTCATAGCTCAGCTGGATAGAGCAACAGATTTCTAATCTGTCGGTCTCAGGTTCGAATCCTGATGAGATCACAAATTTGTAGTCAAAAGCCTTTAGTCGAAAGTCCGGAGGCTTTTTTGGTTTAGGATATTTTGTCGGTTAATAATGCGGTGATAACGAATAAACCCCAAGTAGGTGCTGTTTAAAGTGGAGGGGGATATAAAATATCCTTTGGTTTTTTTTATGTGTTATTTTATCCAATATGGTTTAATAATTTTGTTTTGCCGGTGGTTTAACACCATTAATATAACAGTTGCTATCAAACAAAATATTACAGCCTGAATGGAGCTCTCGGGTCCGAATTGTCCGCCTGAAATAATTACTGGTCCGCCTATTTTTGTTGTTAGCAAACTTTTACTAATGGCACTGCCGGAAGTAGATGCTCCATAAATACCGGACTGCGTAAAGTTCCAGGCAAAATGTATGCCTATCGGGAACCACAAATTTCGGGTATATATATACGCGGCGCCTAATAAAAGACCAGCCTCAATTGCAACTGCCAATCCCGATACCAGTGTGCTGTTTGGGTTCAGAAGATGAAGTGCGCCAAAAATTAATGCAGAAATAGCCAGGGCTATATAACTGCCCAATTTTTCTTCTGTAATCCTGAAAATAATCCCCCGGAATAATAATTCCTCGAAAATGGCGGCTGTAACCATTCCAAACGAAGGGATAAGGTACGCAACACTGTTTACTGAAATTACAGAAAATCCTTTATTTAAATAAATTACACCAATCGTAAGCGACTGCAAAACAAATCCCAATAAAACGCCTGTTACAAGGTTTTTTGCAAGTTTGTCTGTTGATAATTCACTGATTTTTCTTTTTTCATAATACCTGTAAAGATTTATGTAAACCAATAAAACAATTATGGCTGCTACTAATACACTTATCAGGGTTTTATATTCATGACTTATGGAGGAATGATCCAGTAGTTTAGCAAGTCCCAATTGACCGATTTTTACAACTGCTACACATGCAACCAGCCCGATAATAATCCTTGTCAATGGAAAATAGAATATTTTTCTCCAAATGCTTTTGCTTGTTTTTTTGGTTTCCATGTTTTATATCTCGAAATTATTGTTATTTGGCGGCTCCGGTGATACCCACTGTCTTGTGCTTGAATAGTTTTCAACCAAAAGTAATCAGAATAAAAGCAAAAATCGAAAAAGGGGACAAGCCGCGGATGCTAAATCGCTAACCTAATAACCGATGTTCGGATGCAGAACGCCAATAGTCAGTTGCAGGTCATCCTAAAAGTTCGACTTTTCGCCTAAACAGTGCTATTCTCCTCAAATCGCCTATAAATTGGTTCGTAAAATGTACCTCTGGGATCACTGGAAAACAAAAGTCTTTAGTCGTAAGTCTGAAGACTTTTTCGTTTTGGATCAGGTCACGTCTATAAACCTTGAAAAATTATCCGTAAAATTGATTCACCATTTTTCGCCCAAATAAACGTTTAATTTTAAACTTCTGTTATGAATGATCCCTCGCCCGAATACCTGTACAATAAACCAACCCCTAAAAACACATATGATGCTATTGTTATCGGCTCGGGTATATCCGGCGGTTGGGCCGCCAAGGAATTGTGCGAAAAAGGATTAAAAACCCTAATTTTGGAACGCGGGCGCAACGTTGAACATATAAAAGATTATCCCACCGCCATGACGCCGCCCTGGGGCTTTGAGCACCGTGGCGAATCAACGCTGAAGATGCATGAGGAAAACCCCATCGCTTCGCGCTGCTATGCGTTTAAGGAAGAAACACAGCATTTTTTTGTTAAGGACAAGGAGCACCCCTATGTCCAAACCAAACCGTTCGACTGGATACGCGGCTACCAGGTGGGCGGCAAGTCGTTGCTTTGGGCCAGGTGGACACAACGCTGGAGCGACCTTGATTTTGAAGCGAATGCAAAAGATGGCACGGCTATCGACTGGCCCATCCGTTATAAAGATATAGCACCCTGGTATAACTATGCCGAAAGATTTGCAGGCATAAGCGGCAACCGCGACGGCTTGCCCCAGGTGCCTGACGGCGAGTTTTTACCGCCAATGGAAATGAATGTGCTTGAACAGCATTTTAAACAAAGCATAGAAAGCAATTTTCCCGGAAGGAACCTGATCATTTCGCGCACAGCAAACCTTTCAAAGGCCATAAACGGTCGTGGGCCATGCCAGTACCGCGACCTGTGCTACCGGGGCTGTCCGTTTGGCGGCTATTTCAGCAGCAATTCGGCAACCATACCCGCGGCGGTTAAAACCGGGAATTTAACCCTGCGGCCTTTTTCTGTGGTGCATTCTATCATCTACGACGAAAAAACCCAAAAAGCAAAAGGCGTGCGGGTGATCGACACTGACACCTTGCATGCCACCGAATATTTTGCCCGGATCATATTTTTAAATGCCAGTACTTTAAATTCCACCCTCATACTGTTCAACTCTACCTCTTCCCGTTTTCCAAATGGTATGGGGAACGACAGCGGCGCTTTGGGCCATTACCTGATGGACCATAACTACCGTGGCCGCGTTTACGGCCAGCATGAGGGTTTCGAGGATAAATATTATTACGGCCGCCGCCCTACGGGTGTTTACTTGCCCCGTTTCAGGAACCTGAGCGAAAAAAAAGAGCACGATTTTATACGCGGCTACGCCTATGCTTGCGGCGGCGGACGGGGACAGGGAAATTTCACCGGCGGCCAGGAAATAGGCGGTAATTTTAAAGATAGCTTAACTGAAGCGGGCCCGTGGTACATGTATATGACCGGCATGGGCGAATGCCTGCCCGATATCCGCAACAAAGTTACCCTCAGCAAAGATAAAACCGACAAATGGGGCATACCCCTGCTCGACATCGACGCCGCGTACCGGGAAAATGAAATTACGATGCTTAAAGACATCCTGCAAAGCGGCTCGGAAATGCTTGACAAAGCGGGCTTTAAAAACATAGGGCAAACTGATACCCACCAGGCCCCCGGCCTCGGCATACACGAAATGGGTACCGCAAGGATGGGCCGCGACGCAAAAACATCGGTGCTAAACGGCAACAACCAGGTTTGGGGCGCCCCTAACGTTTTTGTAACCGATGGCGCTTGTATGACTTCCGGCGCTTGCCAGAACCCGTCATTAACCTATATGGCATTAACTGCAAGGGCAGCGGACTTTGCGGTTGGGGAATTGAAAAGAGGGAATTTGTGACCTGGTACCACAGCAATCTCCCGTGCCGGTTTTTATTTAAAAATCGGCCAAACCAGGCAATAATCTTTCGCACAGGCAACCCGCCCTGCGGAATAGCCGTAGTATATATTTGATGACGTACAAGTTGATTTTCAATATACAATTGTAGCTTTGATGACAACATCATTAATAATTAAAAACAATCCACCATGTTTAAGAAACATTATTGCCTATCTTTTTTAATTTTCAGCTTTTCATTCCTGGTAACCCGGTCTGGCTTTGCCCAATCGATGTTGTCAAAAGGGGATGCAGCGCCTGTATTTACCGCCAAGGCCAGCCTGGCCGGCAGTGCAATTGATTTTTCACTAAAAGATGCCCTTGCCAAAGGTCCCGTTGTGGTGTATTTCTATCCTTCCGCCTATACCGGCGGCTGCGATGCGGAAGCACACGCCTTCGCCGAACTCAAGGATAAATTTACCGCTGCGGGAGCTACTATTATCGGCGTATCTGCAGATGATATTAAGCGGCTAAATACATTTTCTTCCGATCCAAATTACTGTGCAGGCAAGTTCGCTGTCGCTTCCGATTCGGACGGCAAAATTGCGGCAACATACGGCCTGACAATGGCAGCTGGAAGGCTTGGTATTAAAGACGTACTCGGCCAGGATCTTAATCACGGCTTCATCCCGCGAACCACTTTTGTAATTGGTAAAGATGGTAAAGTTATAGCCGTATTTTCATCAAATACCGACCACATTTCACCAACCGAGCATGTGGACAAGGCGCTGGCGATTGTGAAAGGGTTATAATTCGCGGCCATTGGTTCAAAATTTCGAACCCGGGCAATCGGGTCGCGATGCAAAAACATCCATGTTAAACGGGCACAACCAGGTTTGGGGGTGCCCTTAACGTTTTTGTAGCCGATGGCGCCTGCATGACCTCCGGCGCCTGCCAAAACCTATCATTAACCTATATGGCGCTAACTGCACGGGCAGCAGATTTTGCGGTGGGGGCAATGAAGAGAGGGGGAGTTGGGAGGGGGAAAGCTATTGCTAAAAAATAATCGGTTCCTGTCGGTTGTCTCAAAAGTACAGTATGGTGATATGGTTTGAATGTACCCGGTAAAACATAGAGCAGTTTTTATGCAGAACGCACCGATGGACATCCATCCCAAAGTCGGCTAAAGGATACAGTGTTGGCGACGCTGATATCAAACTTATTGTTTTTGTTACTTTTTGTTCGAATCGGTTAACAAACTTTATTCCCCACCTGGCATTCAATTGTGCGATGATGGCATCATAAGTCTCGCCGGCCCGAACAGAGAATTTGACAGGCAGGTTCATTTATTGCTTAAAAAGTGCTCCTGCCTGAATTCATCAAAGGACATGGTTTGCCCGGCATCATCTTCTGCAATGGCTTTTTCAATACCGGCAATTACATGAGGCGGAAGGGCGCTTTTTTTACTTCAAAAGCGATCTTTAGCGAACTTAGGTATGCTTTAATTTGCTCAAGCTGACCTGGATCGAGCGGGTGCATTAAAAGGCTTTCAATATTGTTTACCTATCGTTAATCAAAGATAAGGAATGGATTTGTAATTTACAGACGGCCAAAAATCCATGGCAGGGATGCGGGGCTGCCGGGCTTTTTTCTTTGCATCGCCCTTGCTTTTGCTAATATAATTAGCTTTAAATGTTTTATCTTTGTGGCAGCGATGGATAACCCCGAACTTAAATTGGCCCAGGATTATGTGGATACCACAAATACGCTCGTTTTCCTGACGGGGAAGGCGGGGACGGGCAAGACAACCTTTTTGCGGGAGGTAAGGCAGACTTCCAAAAAGAAACTGGCTATTGTTGCGCCGACCGGGGTTGCGGCGATCAATGCTGGGGGGATGACCATACATTCGCTGTTCCAACTGCCTTTCGGGCCACTGTTGCCGGGTACTGCTGATCGGCCGGAACAGGCCTATAACGCCGAAAAACGTGCATTGCTTCAAAACCTCGAACTATTAATTATCGATGAGATCAGTATGGTGCGGCCCGACGTGCTCGACCAGCTCGATCTTATCCTGCGCAATATCCGGCAAAACAGGTATCCGTTCGGCGGCGTCCAATTGCTGCTGATTGGCGACCTGGCGCAGCTGGCGCCAATTATCCGCGAGGAGGAGTGGGCACTGCTGCGACCGTATTACCCGACCCCTTATTTTTTTAGCAGCCTGGCCTTGCAAAAGGCGGCTTACGTCCGCATCGAACTGGAAAAAGTTTATCGCCAAAGCGATGAAAGCTTTATACGCATCCTAAATGAAATGCGCACCCAGGAACTGGCTGCCGAAAGCCTTCAACAATTAAATGCCCGTTACGTGCCGGATTTCCGGCCGGATGCCGGGGATCCCTATATTACCCTCACCACGCATAATCGTACGGCGCAGGCCATAAACCTGGAATGGCTGGACGCACTGGATACACCGGAAACCGTTTATGCTGCCACCATCCGTGGCGAATTCCCGGCAGATGCTTACCCTACAGAAACCAGTTTAAAACTTAAACCGGGCGCGCAGGTGATGTTCGTTAAGAACGACAGTTCGCCGGAGAAAAGATACTATAATGGCAAGATCGGTACCGTGATTAGGCTGGATGCCGGCACTGTTTATGTAACCACACCTGGCGGGCAGGAAATTGCGGTGCAGGCGCTGGAATGGTCGAATGTGAAATACCAGTCGGAAGGGGAGCAAATTACTGAGACGAATACCGGCAGCTTCGCCCAAATCCCGTTGAAGACTGCATGGGCCATCACCATTCATAAAAGCCAGGGCCTCACGTTTGACAAAGCCATCATCGATGTTGCTGCGGCATTTACGCATGGGCAGGCTTATGTGGCGCTTAGCCGTTGCAGGTCGCTGGAAGGTTTGGTGCTGCGCAGCCCGGTCAATCCGCAAAATATCATCGGCGACCCGGCCGTAGCAAGTTTCAATCAGCAGGCCCGGCAACGTCAGCCTGATATGGATACTTTGAAACAACACCAGGAAGCGTACCGGCTTTACCTGCTGAGCGAACTCTTTAATTTCAGCGGCCTGGAAGAAAAAATAAAGAAATTCGATTCCCTGCTGCCGGATATTCAAACGGAAATTTTTGATATCGCCGCTAAACTGGAGAAGCAAATCCGAAAGTATCCCGATGAACGCATCCGGAAAGCGGCCGTTTATTTTAAAGAAACACTGGAGTCTGCCATTGCGAAGCTGCATCAGCAACTCAGTTTGTACATTGGCACTTCTAAGGAAATGGCTGCCAGGGCCGATGAACTGCTTAACTGGCTCATGCACCGTTTGCAGCTTATGGAAACCTTCAGCACTTTGAGTTTTACTACCGAGGCTTACCTTCAAACCCAACGCATTAAAAAACAAAGTAGCCATTCCTACCTGAAAACACTTACCGCCAAACCCAATGAAGCGCTTTTTGAACAATTGATGGTATGGCGCGATGAAACGGCACGGAAGGAAAATGTGCTGGCAAGTATGGTGTTCACCGAACAAACGCTGGCCAACGTAGCCGCCAGGCTTCCAGGTACGTTGAAGGCGCTCGGTGGCCTTAAGGGCGTCGGCCCGGAAAAAACAGCCCGCCACGGTACGGCAATCCTGACACTGATCCGGAATTATGAGCAGCAAAGCACCGGCGCAGTTGACCAGGTGAGCTTATTTTAGCGTAAAGTATTTACGATCATAAAGAGTTTGGAGAACATGGTGCGTCACGCCAGGAAGCATAAATGACAAGATAATTTTATCACTCTAAATTTGCCGTCTACTTAAGTCTTCCTATAAACAGTTCAAACAAAGTTCCTCCGACATAACATTTAAGCTTAATACAACAAACTATAATTAATAATTTCAAGCATAAGTATACGCGCTATTCCTAAGAATTGAAATCGCGTTTTCAGCGAGTTCCTCGGTCAAGCCAACTGAAGAACTTGTAAGGACTAAATGATGCTTAATGTTTTCGGGCAGCCCGTTTAATAATTTATCATCGTCAATAATCACAAATTCCTCGTTGGGGACATGCTTTGCCATGTACCAATTTAAAATTTCATCCTTACGGCTTAAATGTAAGCTGCTGCTTGACAGCCGGTGGATATGCTTCGCTTTAATGCCTCTTGATTTGAAAATATTACGCCATTGGGCTATGTTGTATTTTGATTTATGGGAGGTAGTTAACAAAAGGGACGCGCCGGTTTCAGATATAATTTTCTGAAGTGCATTAACTGAATTTGGACTAAACATAGGAAACCCATCATCGTGAAACTCAGGTTTTTTCCACGAGTTAGCAGGAACCATTACACCATCTATATCCAACAATATCAGCATAATACAAATTTACTATTAAAATGTCCAAACAAAAATCCTATGGTGTAATTCAAATTGTCGCAAAAATATAAAAATCGATTTGTCATTATAAGCGAAGCGAAGAATCTTCTCCACCCTGCAATAGTCCGCTATGCATAGTTCGTAATGTCTGTCGCAGAAGATCCCTCGCTTCGCTCAGGATGACAAAGTAAAAACTGTTTACGATAATACTACGCGACAATTTGAATTGCACCAAAATCTCAGGTACGCTACATTGCCTATAATATTAAACCCATCCCTCCCGTTTACCCATTTTTTCATCTTCAACAATATTTCTTCACCTAATAAACATATCTTTAACTGTTACGTTAGTAATGAGGAGAATATATAACAGGTCGGCAATTTTTTTATTTAATATTGGCTGCAGGGGATAACAATGAGTAAAGTATTTACGATCACAGAAGGTTTGGAAAACATGGGTGCCTTGCGCACAGGCGGGCAGGGTTCGGTTTATAAAGGGCGCCGGATGGGGCCTATCATCAGCGCAGTTAAATTACTGCCTACTCCGATACATACGGAGGATACTGACGACAAAAATTTCCGCAGTTTTCAGAATGAGGTAAACAAGCTTAAAAAAGTTAATGAGCAGCCAAATCCCAACGTTGTGAAAATCCTTGGTTCGGGGCTAACCGAAAGCGGCTCGTTCCCTTATATTGAAATGGAATTTATTGAGGGGCCCGACCTGGAAGACCTGCTGAAACCACCTCACGACCCGATTTTCACCATAAAAGAAGTTTTAAAGCTGGCCGATCATTTGGCCAATGCGCTTTCACACTGCCACATGGTGGGGGTGAAGCATGGCGATATTAAAAGCAATAATATAAAATACAATGTTCACTCGGGCAACTATGTGCTGCTGGATTTTGGGCTTGCTATCATGTCCGACGAACAACGCCGCACGAGCATTCGCCACGCCGGGGCTATTGAATTTATGGCGCCCGAACAAAATACCGGAGTCATGTATATGCCGACTGATATTTACAGCTATGGCATTATTTTATATGAGTTGCTGGCCGGCCAGGTGCCCTTCCCGCTGCACGATAGCGGCGAAACGGCACGCAACGCAGTAATGATCGCCCACATGGAGTCTGCTGTACCGGATGTGCTGGAACTACGCAGAAAAAACCTGCCGTCAGGTTGGCCCGAACAAAAACGGGATATGGAAATGCGTGTTCCCAAATGGCTTTTAACGCTGATCAGCACCTGCCTTGAAAAAGATCCTGAGAAACGTTATCCCAGTGGCATGGCATTACAGGAGGCGCTGTTTGATGGTAGCCTTTCGGCGGATCAGCCGGTGGTATCTATCGATCAACTGCCCGATAAAGCAGCAGTAAGAAATAGCCAGCCTGCATTAAGTGCTGCAGGAGTTGCTTACCACCATAGTGATAAAATGCACATATCAAAGCCCTTGTTTTTTGCCTTGATGGGCATGTTTGCTATATCATTGGTTACCTGCGGTTACTTATTTCTTAATCAAAACCACCTGCCGATACCTGTTAAACCCATAGCTGCCGACACAACAAAAAAAGAACCGGATACACCAAAGCAGGCGGTAGTACACGATTATCGCTCCAAACAAAAAGCGAACGATTCGGCATCGCAACAGGCAGTTAATGATATCTTAAACGATGAAAAAAAAGCTGAAAGCCAAAAGAAGGCGGATAGTGCCGGTACACCGCAGGACACCGTAAAGCAACCGGACAATAATCCGTAGAATATGTTAATTTTAACAAACATCTTTTTCATATCCACTGTTCAATCGTAAATTTTCAACCCGCTCAACATTAAATGGATCAAAAAACTTCTTTATGGCAGCGTCTCGGCATACAAGGCTGGTTTTTAAGCGATGAGCAATCGTCGGCCAAAAAAAAACAGCAAAGCCTCACGCCCGACGATGTTTATAATTATGTGATATCCAAGTTCAACGATTCGATACGTGAGCTGTCTTTTGCCGACAGGGTGGTTTTTTACCACGAATATATCATCAGTTTTAACACCGCAGACTACACATCGTTTTTAAATAACAGGCAGGGCATTTTTGGGCTTATCGTTAACGAAACTGTGAAAAGGTTTTATGAAACCCTGAAGCAATACCGGGCGTCCGGTAAAACTGTAAAGCCATCGAGCTCCAAGTGGGTTTTTCGCCTTGTTTCGCACCCCGATTATGAGCCTGGCGATATCGGCTTTATCGGTAAGCTGATGCCCGGTAATACCCAAAAGGAGGAAAACCTGAAAGTGACATTTATTCCCCGCCAAACTGGCATCGCCCAAACATTTGACATCAGCCAGGATATTTTAAAAGGCTTTAATTATTACAGCGAAGGTTACTACGAGGTGCCATATGATGAAGGCCTGGAAACGGAAGAAGAAAAAAGCGCCAGCCCTAATCAAAAATATTATGCACGTTTTGAGACTATCCTGCCTGAAAAACAGTTTGCCGGCAAAAAAGTAGAGTTTTTGATGCACGATAATGAGATCGTAGTATCTGGCAGTGATGAAACACGCGAAGAACGGAATGTTTTCCGGATACCGACGGATTGGGTGAATACGCCCCACTTGCAAATAAGATATAACAAGTCCGACGGGAAGTTTTACCTGGCTTCCTTTGGCGAAAAAACCATTTTGAATGAAAACGATGTGCCAAAAAGCGATGTAAACGCGCCGCAATGGGTCGAATTGCCGGTCAACTCGAAAATATTGCTGAACGGCATTGTAGGTGTAAACATTTTTAAATCGTAAACGGATGTTCCAGTTATTATCATTCGGGTTATTAGGTTTGGCAGTTTTGCTGCTGGTAACGCATTTTATTGAAATTAAAACCCCACGTAAACCAGATGAGTGATAATGTTTTTGGCATAACCGACACCGGCAGGCAACGGAAAAACAACGAGGATGCCTTTATAGCAGAGCAAAGCCCGGACGGGCGTTATATTATTGCCTGTGCTATCGATGGCGTAGGAGGATATACAGGCGGTGAAATTGCTGCCTCAATTGCGCGGGAAACCATTTTGCAGCGGCTGGCCAATCTTTCGGGTGAGGTAATCCCGATACTTATCGGTGCTTTTGCCGCAGCAAACGAAAAAATATGGAAGGACAGGCATGAAGTAAAAGATCACAGCAAAATGGCATGTGTGGTTACGCTTGCTGTGGCCGATTTAACCTCGAACCAGTTCTATTATGCCCATCTCGGCGATACCAGGCTTTACCTTTTCAGGGATGGTTCGCTGGTCAAAATATCGCATGATCAGTCTTTCACAGGTTTTTTGGAAGATTCAGGCCGCTTGTCGGAAAGCGAGGCCATGAACCATCCAAAACGCAATGAAATAGACAAGGCGCTGGGTTTCCACGTGGATATTATTAAAGGTGATGAGATAGAAACCGGGCAGTCACCGTTTTTACCCGGCGATATGCTGCTGTTGTGCAGCGACGGCCTCACGGATGTGGTAAACAAAGCGACAATAACTGCTGCCATGACCAGCGGCGGTTCGTTAAAAACCATAGGTAACAAGTTGATCGATGCGGCGAATGATGGCGGCGGCAAGGATAATATCACAGTGGTATTGGTTAAAAACGATAAAGAAAAACAGCACCATACTGTTACCAAACCAATGGAAAATACCCAACCGGAAAAGCCAAAAGTTGTTGCCGAGCAACGCCGCCAGGCCCCAACAGCAAACGCCGTTGCTGAAAGGGCCCCGCGCAAAACTTATAAAGGATTGGCTATATTGCTTTTTTTGCTGGTTATTGTACTTGCCGCGATTTGTTTTTGGCAGCATATTAATTATGGGAATAATCAGGAGGGCTACGTTTCGCCAAAAAAAGATTCGGTTACAACTACGCCCCGACAACGTAACCCGCAGGAGATCAAGCTTCAAAAGGCTATCGACCAAAATAAGGGAAAGATATTGGTGCTGAGCGATACGGCATTTAAAAGCCCGGTAATCATTAGCCAGTCAATAGTAATAGGCCGCGACAGCCTGTATATCAAAGCCAAAGGGAACATAACCTTTCAAAGTGATACCGGGTTTAAACATCCGGCGTTTGTGCTTGCCTCTAACACTAAGAGTGTGCAGTTTGATAGCCTGTCGTTTCACGGTTTTAATGTTGCTATTTCGAGTCACGACCAGGCCTTGCAGTTAAAAAATATCCGCTTTAGTGATTGCAAGATACCTGTGCTAAATACATATGCCTTCTCCGGGAAAAAGTATATCAGCGGCGGCCCAAATAGCCCTGCATTCCGGGTTGACTCTCTTCCGAAGAAAAAATAGGCCATGGGAAAAGAACAGCCAATAACCACATCGAGAAAAAAGGAACGCCTGTTTCTTTTATTGATAGGCGCTGTGTTGCTCGTTCTTTTTGTACGCCTCTTCCTGGTGTTGGAAGGTGGTTTTGCAGATGTGGGCAAACGGCTGAAAGACGGTACGATGGTTAACCTGAATGCGAAAAATCCGGCCAGGCGCCTGGCGGAAATGCTGCAAAAAGGTCATTATTTTGATGACCAGCGCGATATTGACCTTATAGAAAAAACGATAGCATCGGGCATCAGCGCCGGTACAAAATTCGACAATATCGGCGAGCTCAATAAAAAACGTTTTAATGTTAATGCCGACGATGCATTTGCCGAAGGCGGACAATCGTTTAAGCAACGCGTAGCCGTTTCGAGGGCGACACTTGGTTACACAGGCGATGATTCGACACGTTTTGACCAGGAGCGGACGTCGCCGCCGCCATTTCCTGCTACGGCCGATATAGGCATGGGTGGGCCGGCTATCAGCGGGATTGTTTTTGATAAACTGAAGCCGGTGAGCGGCGTATTGGTGCGGCTGCAACTGATATTGCCGCAGGATAGCCTTTTCAGTGATGAAGAGGTCGACCTGACCAAAAACGTTGTTCAGAAAAGTCCCTCATTCACAAAAATATTTACGCCTGATTCCGCCAAAAAACTACACCTGCAATCGCTCGTAGCGTTTGCGCGGACGGATGCAGATGGAAAGTATTCTTTCAGCAATTTACCGGAAGGCCACGCGTTTGAACTGCTGCCCTTGCAACCCGGCTACCAATTTGGGAAGACGCAAGGCACCGAAAGCCTTGACGATGATGCCTTTTTTAATTTTCATCGCGCACCTCATGCTATCCGCCTGTTGTCGACCAAAGATTTTAACATCATCCGGAAGGAAAAATCTATTATTATCCGCACGCCCCACGAATTTGAATATTGGTATTGGATAGTTGTTGCCGGTTTTTTAGCGGGATTTTTAATCATCCATCTAATATTAAGCTTTCGTTTTCCCGAAACCGATCAACTCATCCTACCAATGGTGATGCTGCTTACCGGCATTTCCTTTTTAACCCTGTTGAGCCTGCAAGACCCTTTACGCGACCGTTTTTTTGCCAAAGATTCGTTGGTTTACCTGGCGATAGGTTTCCTGGGTATGATCGTTATCCTTTTTTTTAACCTGCGCCGCTTTAACGCAGATTCGGGTTTTTACAGGTTGCTTGTCTTTAAAAACAATGACAAAGCAGCAAATGGCTGGCCATGGATCGCCGCAGCATTGGTGCTGCTTTTTTTAACCATCAGGTTCGGTACAGGCCCCGAAGGAAGCGGTGTTAAAGTAAACCTTTTCATCTTTCAGCCAAGCGAAATTGTAAAGTACCTGGTGATCCTGTTCCTGGCTGGCTTTTTCGCTATAAATGAGCGGTTCATTAGCGAATATGCCAGCTGGCGTAAACGCTGGTCGTTTTTTTATTTCGCTATACTTGCTATTGGCGCTGCGTTGCTGCTCTTTTTGATTTTGGGCGATTTGGGCCCCGCAATGATCATCTGTTTTACCTTTATTATCCTGTTCTCTTTTTCCCGTGGCGATTTTATGCCCATGTTTATGGCAGTGGTGTTTTACGTACTGGTAACCTGGATGTTTAAAAATGTATGGCTTTCGGCGGCTTTGTCAGTGGCCTTTTTATTCATACTATGGGCTGTTTCCCGGAAACGGCTGAGCGAATCGGCCATCATGGCGGTGGTAGTGATCGCTGCGTTTATGACGCTGGATAAGGTACCACACTTGTCAAAGTTATTTCCCGGGCCAGTAGAACGATTGATCGAGCGAAAAGCCATATGGCAGGACCCCTGGAACAACGAAGTTTATGGCGGCGACCAGGTAGCGAACGGCTTGTGGGCCATGTCGGGCGGGGGCGTTGCCGGGCAGGGGGTAGGCGAGTCCTTTGCCAAAACCATACCCGAAGCGCATACCGATATGATATTACCGGCCATCGGCGAAAATTTTGGATGGGCGGGCATTGTTTGTATTTTTTTAATGTTCCTGTTGTATTTGCACCGGTCTATCATCATTGGCCGACAAACCGGAACGCCATTTTTATTTTATTTATGTGCAGGCATAGGGATATGTACGTTTGTTCAATTCCTGCTCATTGCCGGCGGCTCGACAGGGGCGCTACCATTATCGGGTGTTGCCTTGCCGTTTGAGAGTTATGGCGGATCATCATTGGTAGCGAATTTTGTTGCTGCCGGTTTCCTGATATCTGTTTCAGGGGTTAAAGGAACACAGGTGCAAATGACTTACATAACCAAGCAGCAGGATAAAAACCTGGTGCCTGCCTTGCTGGCTGCATCCATTGGTTTAATATTGTTAACTGTAAATGTATCCAGCTACCTGTTTGATAATGAAAAATGGGTGGTTAAGCCTGCGCTGGTGGCCGATAAAAGTGGCGCCCGCATGTTTAGTTATAACCCCCGCATTGCCATCCTGATGAACAAGCTTGAGGCCGGGACTATTTACGACCGGAAGGGACTTGTTTTGGCCACCAGCGATCCGCAACTGATCGAAAAACAAAAAGACAAACTGAACGCAGCCGGCACGGCGAATTATGACCTTGATTCGGCAATGCACAAACGATTAACGCGATACTATCCTTTCCAGGACCAGCTTTTCTTTTGGCTGGGCGATGCCAATACGATGGTGTTCGACGGTGGCACAAATGGATATTTTGCTGAATACGAGCATGCCGCAGAACTTCGGGGTTTTAAAATGCCCATATCAAATTATACCGTAAAGGCATCGCATTTCCAGGAAGATCGTTTTTTGCCCCGCGGCATAAAGGAAATGACCGTTGGTAAAAAAGATTATAGCGCTATTGCACCTTTGCTGCTGGCGGGGATAAACAGCGACGCAGTCACGGCCTTTAAAAATAAAAACCGCGATGTGCAACTAACAGTGGATGCTGGTCTGCAAAGTAGCATTGAAAAGGCCATAGCTGCGGATACTGCGGTGAATTATAAACGGGTTTCGGTAGTGATAATGGATTCCTCGACCGGCGACGTCCTGGCATCCACCCAATACCCCCTGCCTCCCGTGCATAACTGGGACCTGCTGACAATGAGCGTGCCCGATCAAAATAAACTGTCGCAATGGGTAACAACCAGCGACCTTGGCTTTACTTACGCTACCCAACCAGGTTCCACCGCCAAGGTATTGACAGCCATGGCTGCCTTCAATAAATTAGGCGCGAATGCTACTAAAGTGACTTATCACGTAAGTGCCGAAGAACGGATACGTACCAAAGGTGTAGAGCCGGATGAAACCGGTATGATCACATTGGAAAATGCTATTGTACATTCAAACAACGTATATTTTATCAAGCTGGCTAACCAACAGCACCTGCAAGAGGATATGGCTACCTTATACCTGAAAGTGGGTATGTTTTTGCATGGGGTAGGAGGGTATTTTTATGAAAAAAGGCCCACTAACACTGATGCTGGTCAGCAGGAAAAATGGCGCGAACTTTGGCGCAAAACGGAATTCAATACCAAGCCGCCATACGATCCTAACAACATTCACCGTACGAGGGCAAAAGGTATTTCGGGAATGGCCTGGGGACAGGGTGAGCTGATAGCTACTCCGGCTGCCGTGGCCCGGCTGGCATCGGGCGTGGCCAATGGGGGCACATTAATGCAGAGCCGGTTTGCCCTGAAGATAAACGATACTGTCATCGGCACAAAAACATCCGAGAAACTGACGGACACCGCTTATGCGGCATTGTTAAAGCAATATATGATAGAACAAAGTGCGCCGAAGGCTGCTATATTGAATATTGCGGTGGCCGGAAAAACCGGTACACCGGAACGCATATGGAAAGGGCAAAGCATAAACGACGGCTGGTATGTATTTTTTGCACCCAATCCGCAAAATACAGGATACACGGTGACCTGTATCCGCATCGAAAAAACCAAAGGTTCGTCGGATGCCGTACATATGGCCGGGCGCGATGTTATTCCTTATTTAATGAAGATGGGGTATATTAAAAGCATAAGTCCGGCAAAAACCCGCGAATCGGCAGGTGCTGATCAAACGGATGAGCAGCAGCCGGCGGAGCAACCGGATACAACACAAAATTAACGATGAGAATTAGGAACCAGGAATCAAGGGCCAAGAATCAGGAACCAAGAATCAAGATTCAAGAAATAAGATAGGGAATAGCCCCGCGTTATCCGACCGGACAATTTACTATCTTGACTCTTGGTTCTTGAATCTTGAATCTTGACTCTCAAAAAAGCAAAGCATGTTTAATCTATTTAAAAACGACGAAAAAAACCAACCTGCTGATGTGAAAGCGGCGCGTGCCGCTATTTTAAAGGCAGTTAAGCAGGAGTTGCAAAAAGCCGAGGGCGGCGAAGGAAAAAATATAAAGGGTATCGACCTGTTTATTGCAGCGCCAGACAGTGAAAAACATGTTTACGAATCCGCGGTTTATGCCGAAGAGCAAGGTCGCCTCAAAAATGAGATCCAAAAAATTGCCGATGACTATGCTTTGGATTTGCCGGCCAACTGGACGCTTGATATCAGCCACCTCGGCGAGTTACCGGTTGAAGCCATCAGGGTTAAGGGCGTTGATGCAGCGTTGTTTATCCGGACAAAGGATAATACGATCAAGAAATCGGCAACTGCTTTCATCCGGATTTTAAGCGGCGAAGCTGAAAAGAAAACTTACCGGTTGGAGTCTACCGATGGTAAGGTCAATATCGGACGAGATAAAAGTGTGCAAACAGCAGATGGTTTTTTCAGGCTTAACCAAATCGCTTTCCCTGGCGAAATAGATAACGAGATCAATAAATATATCAGCCGGCAGCATGCACATATCGAGTGGAACAATGAGACCGGCAGCTTTATGCTGTATGCTGATGAAGGGGGAGTGCCGCCTGGCAACAAAGTGAAGGTGAGGGCCGGGGCAACCGAAGCCTTAAACAAGCTGATCTCGATCCAAATAGGCCACAGATTAGAGGAAGGCGACCAGGTGATTTTGGGCGAAGGCGCCGCAATTGTTTTTACTTACAAAGAATCAGGACATAAAAAGTGAGCAAAGTTTTTTCGATAACGGAGGGTTTGGAGAATATGGGCGCATTGCGCACCGGTGGGCAGGGCTCTGTTTATAAAGGCCGCAGGATGGGGCCGGTGATCAGCGCTGTAAAATTGCTGCCAACACCAATCCATACCCAGGATAACGACGACAAAAACTTTCGTAATTTTCAAAATGAGGTTGAAAAACTGAAAAAGGTAAACGAGCAGCCTAACCCGAATGTGGTGAAAATACTAAGTTCGGGGCTTACCGAAAGCGGTGGCTTCCCTTATATCGAAATGGAGTTTATCGAAGGCCCTGACCTCGAAGATCTGCTCAAACCGCCTCATGATCCAATCTTTACTATTAAAGAAGTTTTAAAGCTTGCCGACCAGTTAGCCAACGCGCTGGCCCATTGCCACCTGGCAGGCGTAAAGCACGGCGATATAAAAAGTAATAACGTAAAGTACAATATCCACACCGGCAATTATGTGCTGCTTGATTTTGGCCTGGCCATCATGTCGGACGAGCAGCGGCGAACCAGCATGCGCCATGCCGGGGCGATAGAATTTATGGCGCCCGAGCAAAATGCCGGGGTGATGCAATTCCAGACAGATATTTACAGCTACGGCATCATTTTGTATGAACTGTTGGCCGGCCAGGTACCATTTCCTTTGAACAATGGCGGAGAGACATCCCGCAACGCTGTGATGATCGCCCATATGGAAACGCCGGTGCCAGACTTGCTGGAATTGAGGCAAAAAAATATTCCCACTACCTGGCCTGCCGAAAAACGGGAATTGGAAATGCAGGTGCCGCAATGGCTGCTGCAGGTAATCAATACTTGCCTTGAGAAAGATCCGGAGAAACGTTACCACAATGGCATGGCCCTGCAGGAAGCAATGTTTTTAGGCAGTGTGGCGCGCAAAGATTTTGTAGTCGGCACTCAAAGCCTGGAGGTATTAAAGACCCAGAATGCCGCGCTAACTGCACAATTACTGGATTTAAAGGCAAAAGAAACCAGTGATGCATTTTTCATGAAAATACCCAGGCGCCTGGTTGCCGGTATTGTGATCATCCTGGTTGCCATCCTGGCGTTTGGAAGCTATGGGATACTTAAAAAACCCACGATAAAAGTTGTCACAAAAATAGACACGATTGTTAAAATTAAAAAAGTATTGATACCCGATACTGTTGGGCGTGGCTACCGGCTGGCGCAGCAAAAGTTGCTTGATTCTATCGCGGCAGCAGATGGTACAGACCCTGACAAGCCCCACAAGAAAAAGCGTAAGAAGTTTTTGGGCCTTTTTTAAGGCTTACATTTTCATGCAAATAAATTAATTACCGTTTCCGGTTTGGGGAGTTTGCAGCTGCGTGTCTTTCTTATTTACAAACGGTATTTTCTTCCAGAAAGGCTGCTGGCTATCAGGGACAACAATACCTTCGTTCCAGTAGGTAATTGCGGTGATATCGCCTTTGCGGTTCCATGTTTTCCATTCGCCGTCTTTAAGGCCTCTTTTAAAATTGCCTTCCTCTTTCAAATTCTTATCCGGATAAAAAGCAACGTAATGCCCGTTTAACAGCTTGCCGTTGTATCCGCCTTGTGTGGAGTGTATTTTATCATTAAGGTACCAAAAATAATATCGGTCGTTCTTGATTTTTGGATCACTTTTATAGGGCAATAGGTCGGCACGTATCTCCTGGCTGGTATCAACTACGCGGATCTGGTCGTAATCGTCATTATCCGCCGGTTTGTTGGCCGTGGTAATTGGGCGGTTGTTGCTATAACTACCAGGGCGGCTGTTGTCGTAATCGTTGGTGCGCTGCGCATAGGTTTTACCTACGGACAACAATAAAATGAACAGGGCAATCTTTTTCATGCTGATGATTATGCATTTAGGACTACGATTAACGGAAATGGTTTAGTGTTAGCCTGTTAATTTGTTAAAATAAGACGGAAGCGATGATCGTCAGTTCAAGCTGTTTTTTAACCAAGAGTGCCTGTGTCTGAATCTGTAATTAAAATACTTCCTGAAGATACATGAATCATTTTATTCGTTCCTCCAAGCAAACAGT
>JABDCF010000054.1 GCA_013288235.1 Bacteroidota bacterium
CAACAATGCCGGAAGTAATAGTAAAATATAAAAGCGCTAAAGCATTAAAGGCTTTGCAGGATTTGACCAGGATGTTTGACATTGTGATTGAAAAGCCTACGGATAAAAATGCTGCTCACGAAAACGAACGTATAGCCGGTTTGCCAATAACTTTTTCTAAAAACCCCGATGTTACTGCTTTGGCAGGGATTTGGGAAGGGAGGGACATTACCTTGGAAGGGTTGCGTAAAGAGGCCTGGGGGGATAGACTTTGAGCTTTGTAATTTGTGATACCAATATTTTCATTTCATTATTTCGTAATATTCCGCAAACAGTAGCCGAATTGGAAATTATTGGGAGCAAAAATGTCCTAATTCCTTCCGTATCCGTTATGGAATTATACCGGGGAATGCAGAATAAAAAAGAAATGGCCGATATGCACAAGAAAATAGCCAGCTATAACATTTTGCATTTCAATGAAGATGTATCTAAAATAGCAATAGAGTTAGTCAATAAATTTAAATTATCTCACAATTTGCAAATACCGGATGCCCTGATCGGGGCGATGAGTGTTGTTTACAATATTGAATTGTTTACTTATAACAAAAAAGACTTCAAATTTATTCCTGGTATCACATTATATTCTTAAAAGCAAAAGAATAAAGGCCTGCATTGAACATCGGATGCCCGGATCTTCTCATCCCGACTTTTAAGTAGGAAGCCTTTGGATGAAAAATCTGAAGGCTTTTTTGTTGAATGGCGTCGCGTCCCGATAGGATCGGGAAGTTCGAATCTTCTCATCCCGACTTTTTTTGTCGGAAGCCTTTGGATGAAAATCTGAGGGCTTTTTTATTGAATGGTATCGCGTCCCGATTGGATCGGGACGTTCGGAAAGAGCGCCTGCACTAAATCCAAGGATAAGGCACATTTTTTTCAAAACCTTAACACGAAAATATCACCAGGCATTGTCGCGATAAAGGCGCCTATCGTTATTCGTAAAGTCACGACAGCAAAGATAAAATAACGCAACAAAGTAGCGTTTGTGTTCTAAGGTTATTCTTCGGTCAATTGTATATGATCAATTCGCCCCGAAAAATCAGGACAATACCATTACTAAAACCGGGGGTATAATTAAAACAAAATCAGGCTTCAATTTTGGTATTAACAGGTTTCTTATTGCATTTCGGGCAAATGCCTGTGGCGGATAGGGAAAAATTCAGTGATTGAAAACCGGCCGGCAAATGAAGGTCCGGGAGATCAAGATCGTCAAGGCAATATACGTTATTACAAACAACGCAGTTAAAATGCAAATGTTCATCATGATGACGATGCTCCTCGCAACTTGAGTTGCATAAAGCATAATTTGCGGTGCCATTAAGGTCGAATACCTTATGAATAATCCCTTTCTCTTCAAAGGCGCTCAAAATACGATAAAGTGTGCCCCGGTCAACATCCACCATTACTTCTTCCAGATCGGGCTGTGAAGTAGCAAAAGCCTTGGAGGATAGCATAGCCAGGACGCGCAACCTTGCCTCCGTTTTTTTGAGGTGGTGTTTCGACAATAAATCTTTAAATTGAAAATTATTCTTTTTCGCGGTCATTACATCTGTATAAGCCCATCCAAATTTAAAAAAGAAAAGCCGAAAAACGAAACGCTTTTCCGTGCCTGCAATACCCTCCGTACGCATCCATAACAATTTTTTTACAATTCAAATGCCACATTGTTGCATATTAATTACATCTTTGTTGCATTAATACAAGGCCGTGATTAAAAAACATATACAATTATCGCTATTTCTCATTAGTTCGCTGACATTTGCCTATGGGCAGTCAAGTACACCAGGTTCCTTATTTCAACTTAGTGGCAAAATTATAGATGCTGCAAACGGCGGAACGCTGCCTGCTGCATCCATCGCTGCAAAGGGGACTTCGAACGGCGTGCTGAGTGATAAAAACGGAAAATACACCCTAAAATTAACTTCAGGGCCAGTGCATGTTATTTGCCAGTATGTCGGCTACAAATCGATTGATACTTTATTAAACATTACTGGCAATACACAGCTGAATTTATACCTTAAGCCTGCCTCACAATCACTAAACCAGGTCAACGTGCAGGCAGCGGCAACTGCGCCTAAAGAAATTGCGACACAGAATTTGACTGTCCTCCAGGGGAATGACCTCGACCGCACACGCGGACTTAGTCTTGGAGATGCTTTAAAATCCATCACAGGGGTTACTACATTCCAAACAGGGCCGTCAATCGCCAAGCCTGTGATCCATGGCCTTACAGGTAGCAGGGTGCTTATCCTCAACAATGGGGTTCAGTTAGAAGCCCAGCAGTGGGGCCAGGAGCATGCCCCGGAAATAGATCCGTTTATCGCCAACCAGATCGAGGTAATCAAAGGCGCCGCGGGTATCCGTTATGGCGCGGACGCAATTGCAGGTGTGGTTTCCGTTAGTCCGAAGGCATTGCCGACGGATACTGGAACTATGGACGGGGAGGTAAACGCGGTCGGGATGACTAACAGCCGCCTGGGTGCTTTTTCCGCAATGCTCGAAGGCGCATTTGGGAAAAAACTGGCCGGACTGAGTTACCGGATACAAGGCACCTATAAAAGGGCCGGAAATACAAGCACCCCCGATTATATCCTTGGAAACACCGGACTGAGTGAAAGTGACTTTTCCGCCGCCTTGCAATACCATCATAAAAATTACGGCATCGATGCCTATTACAGTGACTTTGATACCAAGCTTGGCATTGAGTACGATACGGAAGTAGGCTCAATATCTGACCTTGAAATGCGGATAGCAGAAGGCGCCCCGGTGACACCCTATAATTTCAGCTATTTTATCGACCGCCCTTACCAGTTAGTCAATCATTCCACGGCCAAGGCCAGGGGTTTTTACAACTTCAGCGACAGTAGCAAACTGGAATTGCAATATGCCTACCAGGTAAATACCAGGAAGGAATACGAGGAGTTGTCGTTCTCGCCCAGCCTGGCCCCTGCGCTTTACCTGCAGATCCATACGACGACACTTGATTTGAACTGGGACCATAAAGACGGCGGTGGTTTTTCCGGCTCGGCCGGCCTGAGTGGGATGAACCAGGGCAATATACGCATGTACGAATACCTGATACCGAATTTTGTGGATTACGATGGCGCAGCTTACGCGATAGAGAAATACACGCATAATAACTGGCTATTTGAAGCAGGGGCACGCTATGATTACCGCTGGCTGCGTGCATTCGCCTTTGACGCCAATGCGGCGAAGATTGATGTAACGACCACAGATTATTCCGGCCTTAGCGGAACATTGGGGAGTACGTACAATTTCACGAACAACTTTAAGATTACAGGTAACTACAGCGCCGCCTTCCGCCCGCCGTCGATCAACGAACTGTATATTGATGGTGTCCATGCCTCATTGGCGGAATTTGAGATTGGCGATGCCAACCTGAAAACGGAGCGCGCTAATGATTTTAGTTTAAGCTTGAATTATTCCTCAAGCTGGCTGGCTATCAATGCCGAGGCTTATTATAACCGCATTAACGATTTTATTTTTGAGGAGCCAACCGGAACTTATTACCATGCACCGAGCGGGGCATTGCTGGAATTTCAGTACACACAGGCCAATGTCTATTTCCGTGGCGTAGACCTCGGGATCACGGTTAAACCGCTGGATTCCCTGGAGATCAACTCCAAAAGTTCCCTGATTTATGCCTGGAATGAAACGATAAACAATTACCTGATCTACACGCCGCCCGCCCGCCTGCAAAACGGCTTTACTTATCACTTTGGGGCGATAGGCGCTTTCAGGAACATCTCCCTTGGCGCAGAAAATGTGTACGTAGCTAAACAAACGCAAGTGCCGCCCGGCTATGATTTTGCACCGCCGCCAAACGCTTATAGTTTGTTCAATGCGCATATTGGCTTTAAGGTCACCATTAACAAAGCGCTTGCCGATTTTGATATCGCCGCCAACAACCTTACCAATGTAGCTTATAAGGATTACCTGGACCGCTTCCGGTATTTCGCCGATGAGCCGGGGCGCAACATCATTTTCCGTTTGAGGGTGCCTTTTAATATTTTAAAAAATAACAGATCAAATAACAATTAAATTTTAAAAAACCATGATTAAGTTAAAACACGGGGTATATGTGCTGTTGGGAACAGCCTTATTCTATGCAAGCTGTAGTTCAAAAACAGAGGAAGCCGTACAACCAAACATTGCCAATGAAACCATTACACAGGCTTCCTTAAAATTTACTAACCAGGCCAATCCGGCTGACACGACTTCATGCACCTACACGTTTCATTTGGATAATAACGACAACGTTACATCTGTTGATTCGACGACTTTGAAGCTGAAGGCCAATTCAAAGTACAATGGTGTAGTTTATATGCTTGACCAAACGCAAACGCCGGTGTTTGTAGTGTCTAATGAAATTAAGCAAAGGGAGAATTACCATTTGTTTTTCTACCAGCCAACCCCCATCAGCACTGCACCCGTTATCAGCAACAATTCGCCTTACATTCCCGGAACGCCGGTTACACCAGGTCAGCCGCCACTTAATTTGTCAATCGTTAGAACTGACCTTGACACCAACAATCCGCCATTGCAAATAGGATTAACTACCGTGTTTACAACAGGCGCCGCAAGCAGCGGAAATTTACGCTTTGTATTACGGCATCAGCCCAATGCTAAAAACGGCACCTATGCACCCGGCTCGTCAGACCTGGACGTTAATTTCATCACTATTATTCAATAATTATACAAACTTATCAGACATGAAAAAACTTATCATAACGTTAGCAGTAATCCTGGCAACATTTTCCGCTTTTACGGCTAAAGCCCAGGTACAGCCGGGTAGTTACTGGAGCATTTTCGGCGGGGTTTCAGTCCCGGCAGGGGAATTTGCCAAATCATTTTATGGCAATTTTCTCGACGGAACAATCGACAATAAGGCGGGGTTTGCTAAAACCGGCTATACCGTAGGGCTTGATGGCGCCTGGTATATTCACAAAACCAACTGGGCAATTGCCGCCACAGTATCTTACCAGGACCAAGGACAGTTAAGCGCGAATGACGCGCATACGTTAGCAGCAGGTTATCAGGATGCTTTCGGAACAGACCTGGGACAAGCCACCAGCCATGGACGTTATCAAAATTTAAATGTATTAGTTGGCCCTCAATATTCTTTCGTGTTCAGTAAACTGACGGTCGATGTCCGTGCCAATGTCGGTATCGTAAAAAGCTTTTCCACCCCCGAAATGGATATTGTAGTAACGGATGGGGGCATTCCCCACCCTTTTGCACAGTTAAGTTCTACCGCAAGCGCTTTTGCTTATGGCGGCAGCGCAGACTTAAGGTACAAGCTTTCAAAAAAATTAGGCATCGTGTTAAAAGAGAACTATGTAGCCTCTCCGGGAATAGCAATAACTAATACAGATCGTGTTAACAATGCCGGCAGGTTAGATACCAAACAGCCAATTTCGATATTTCAAACCACATTGGGCCTGAATTTCGGATTCTAACGGACTTTTTATAATAAGCTGCCTTTTACAGGCAGCTTATTATACTTAATAGCAAATTTATTTCATAAACTACAATGGAATGGCCCTTATGAAAATAGCTGACAATAAATACTTCCTGGCTTTTTTGCTGTTTACATCAATGCTCAGCCCGTCCTGTAATTCAGATAAAAAACCAATTATTTCGAAGGCCACCCCATCCGTAAAAAAGATGTCTGACGCGCATAATCCTAAGTAAGTTGCAGCAATGAACATGAAGGAAATCAAATACTGGCTTAAACCATATGGCTTAAAATTAACTTTACCCCGGTTAAAGGTGCTTGAAATCTTCCTGTCTAATAATAAGGCAGTTACCTATGCAGAACTGTTGCGGTTAACTGAGCAGGTTTTTGATAGGGTAACCGTTTACCGGACACTAAGGGCTTTCGAAGATCTTGGGATTATCCATCGGATCGTTGGCATTAATAGTTCCGTGATTTATGCGCTGACAATTATATCAAAGGCGGACAAAAAAAAACCGCACCAACAACACCTTCATTTTAGCTGTATCAAGTGTAATGGGGTTTACTGCCTGGACGATCAGTTGGTGCCTTCCATAACATTGCCTGATATTTATGAAGTGCACTCATTAAGTATGATGGTAACAGGCATTTGCCATATTTGTAATGAAAAACCGGATTTGCCTTTATAATACAGAGGGCGTGGCCAAATTTGATATTTCCGGGTAATTGAAAAATATAGTTAAAAAATGCCGTGCCTGGGCCCGCAACCATCGGTCCTCTCCAATGTATTTGCCGAACTGATACTTAAAAAAAGAAAACAAAACGTTAAGAAATTCATTTTAGCAATACCGGGCGCATTTTACGCGTTCACAAGTATAAAAATGAACACATTAACTCCCCCAAAGTTGAAATCTTTGCTGTTGGCAACTCAACTTGTTATAAGTGTATTTTTCTTTTTCTTATACATACAACTGGCCTCGGGGCAAAACACCATTGGGCCTGACGGCAACAACAATAAGGTGGTTTGGCAGCTTGATCTCAATAAAACCCCCACGGACTATAGCCTTCAGTTTGCCCAAATTGCCAGGGACCAAAAAGGACAACGGTTCATAAATACGGATTCCCGGCGTGATAAGAGTGAATGGCACTCCTGCATTATGCTGCCAAAAGGATTGCTCAAGGCCAAAAAAGACTATGTAGTCACCGTTGAGTACCAGGTCATAGATTGTTCGGGTATGGACAGTTATTTTTACGTTTTCGGGCGCTCCGACCGCCTTGGCATTGGGGCAGACCAATGGCAAACATGGCGTGGCGGGCCAGGTACTAAGTCTGTTGCAAAACTTCGTATTTCCCCAGCGGCTGATGATGTCACCATCACAGCGGGTATACATAACCAGGGGGCTATCCGGATACTGGGGATGAAGATCACTTCCGGAAACGGCTGGACAGTGATTTCTTTAGACAAAGGCACAGTTGCCGCTGATCCTCTGCCTGTGCCGCCGACAGGCGCGCAACCATTTACTGTGGAAGCCCCCAACAATTTGACTGGTCCGGTTGTGAACCTGGCCGATTTTGGCGCTGTTGCCGATGGTAATTCCCCTCCTTTGGCTGGGCCCGACAGAAACCTGGCAGCGTTCAAAGCGGCGGTCGCCAAATGCCGCGAGGTAAAAGCGTCCAAACTTATTGTTCCTAAAGGTGTTTACAGGATCCCGTCGGGCGAAAGCATTGTTTTTGATGGGCTTAACGATTTTATTTTCGATGGCGGCGGGTCCACCTTTCTCTTTCATCAAATTAAAGGCGGGGCCGGCATGGTGATAAAAAACTGCAACCGTACCATCCTTAAAAATTTCAATATGGATTGGGATTGGAAGATCGCCCCCCTTGCATCTGTTGGACGGGTGCTGAAGGTTGACCAAAAATCTCCCTTTTTCGAGATGCGTTTTGAAACAACTGCGCCTCTTGACCCCAAGCGTTGGATTACGATGAACCCGCTTGATGAAAAATTGCGCGTACCCGGGGCCGGGCAGGAGTTTGGCGGGTTTGGCCCAAAGAAAATAGAAAAACTTGATTCACAAACTGTCCGTGTATGGCCTACCTACCCGGTTCCGGCGAAAGTGGGGCAACTTTATCTCCTTCGTCATTATACTTATGAAAAACATGCTATTGTGATGAGCAGCAACACCCAGCTGTCCCTTCAATATGTAACCATTTTTTCATTTCCGGGTATTGGGTTTATCGTTGGCGGCGACCAGCACCACTTCGAGCTGTTACATTGCCGCATTACCTATCCTGATAACGAACGGCGGCCGATTACCACTACAGCAGACGGTTTTCATGTAACGCAATCCCAGGGCTTTATCAGGCTGGAGGATTGCGATTTTGGCTATATGGGTGATGATTGTGTAAATATTCATGATAATATCCATTCGGGCGTAAGGCGCGTTGATGCACACACGCTGGTGGCCGAAGCTATAGTGCCGTGGATGTGCCCGTATGCTGCGGGCGATATCGTCGAAATAAGAAATGGCGATTATTCGCCGACAGGTTTTAAAGCAAAACTAAAGGATGCAAAACCTGACTATAAAACTAAAGAGACAACATTAATTTTTGACCAGGCATTGCCAGCAGCTATTGCTTCAGATGCGATCCTCTTCAACCACAGGTATGGTTCGCATAACTGTATTATCCAAAATTGCTACTTTCATGAAAACCGGGCGCGTGGTGTTCTGTGCAATACTGCGGATTGGCTTATTGAAGGGAGCCGTTTCTTTCACAACCAGCATTCGGCGATGCTTCTTATAGCTGATGTAGGCTCCAGTTGGAGCGAGGGCTTTGGGGCGCAAAACGTCATTATCCGCAATAACCAGTTCGAATCGTCAAATTGCATCGGCACGGGTGATGGGGCCATGGTAAGCCTGAGCGCTACCAGCTTGGGCAGCATTACCCATTATCCCCTTTTAGAAAACATTATTTTTGATAACAACACTTTTAAAGAGATGACCGGGCCGGCTATTGAGGCAAGGTCATTCAAAAACCTGGTAATCCGCAATAATACATTTATTAATAACGATAAGCCGCCCGTAGCATTAAAGATGCGCGGCGCCATCCTTGCCGAGTTAGGAAAATATCTTTGGGTTGAAGGGAATAATTGGACAACGAAAAAAGGGATAGATACCCCGGCTTTGTTCTATGACGCAGAAACGGCCTCAAAAATAGTTTGCGAAAGCAACCATTTAAAAAACTAAACGGGATATTTATTTTCACGCCAGGGCTGCACTTCTAATTGTTTTTCAACCCTAACTTATTATCGGTAAAGTCCATCAAATATTCGTTACCGAGGAAGAATTCGATACTAAAATCGGAAAAATCGGCGCCTGTATTGGTTGGGTTTTCTACATATGTTAAATTATCAACAGCACCGGTTAAAAAGGTATAACTAAAATTTGTATTAGTGACAAGCGAAATCTTGGTGTTTGCCGGCAGCAACGTAAGGTTACTTGTAGCATTGGGATCTTCAATATAGCTGTACCCGGATGTGCCTGTGTCAAATAGGGCCTGGGTTGAAACGCTTTTACCGCCATAGGTCACTGTTGTTGAGAGGATTGGGTCGTACCCCTCCCCTGCATAATAAAACATCGGGCTCATTATAAAGCCGGAGGAGGACGAAAGATCATCCGTGGTCAATCCTAAAGTAACTGCGCCTGGTACATAATTTCCGTCATAAGTAAAATTTGCCGAATTAAGCTGAGCCATTTTAAAGCCTCTTGTGAGCCCGTTGCCAGGATCGAAATAACTGAACGGGCTGGTAATAAAGGCGCTGCCAGAAAATGTTATGTATTCCTTCGATACGCCGAAAGTATCAAAATAATGCGGCAGAAGCACGGTACCGTTGCCTTCCTCTGCTTTATAATACAGAAAAAAAGGCAGTCGTTTTATAACAACGCTTCCGTTTTGATCACCAATAGTAACAGCGGCATAAGCAAGGTTGCCATATACCTTTGTGAGGGTGTTGTTATCTACCCCGTATTCAAGCTCGGTGGTCTGGTTGGTGATAGTGATCCCGTTAACGGTGGTTGAGTCGGTGGTAAAGTTAAAGCCGTTACTCCCGATCATAGAGGCCGGTAAAATACCATTAGCGTCAATGACCATTCCACCCGAGCCGGTATCAAATACCAAACCATAATCTACCGTTTGAGTGCCGATCTGCGAAACAGCAATCTCAAGCTCCTTATATTCCCCCGAATCAGCCTCATACAACCCCAACGTTGTCGGGGTAGCCACAACGGTGTTCTGGGAATTATTTTTAGTGGTAGTGCTATTGTCTTTTTTACATGATGCCAAGGCAAACAGTAAAAATGAAACCGAAATAAACAGCAGGCTTTTTACAGGGTAATTCTTTGTCATATTATCAGGGGTATTTACATACTTTATCCTAACATTATTTTTAAAGATTTATTATGGGGCGCGGGTATTATTTAATTGACTTTGAGTTGATTTTGTCAGCACAATTTCCACTTTAGCTTTCCGGCTAAATATTTTGAGCCTGGCAATAGTGGGCGCATAGTATCCCTGGTTGTAAGTTTTTCTTGAAAATTACCCTTATCGCGGTATATGTTGCTTTACCTGGTCAACGGTTTCAGTCGCAAATTTCTTTGCCTGGTCGAAAAAGTCTGGGGCCTTATCAGCCAGGTCGTCTAATATTGAACGTCCGTCCTCTCCCTTTTTGGTGATATAATGAACTCCCAGGCCTACTATGGCGCCAATCGCGGCAAATTTTAATATGTTCATGACTGTGATTTTTTAATAGAACGGTAACTATAAAAAAATGTTTTCTAAAACAATACTTGTTAAACACAATACCGTCCGTTTATTTGAATGCCTGTAGATAATGAATAGCCCGCATTAAGAATTTCACACTGATAATGAATTGTTTAAATAAAAAACTATCTTTATATAAACTTAAACATCATGTCAGCAACGCATTTTATCCTGTCGGCAATTTGCATAGGTATTGCAAATACCTGTATTGAATGGTTTGTAATTGGATTTTTGTTCCACAAATCGCAATCCCTTACCCCAAATACCTGGAAGCCCGAAAGCGGCAGGAGTTATATGTACAGCACTTTGTTATCATTTTTGTTTGGCGCCCTGTTTACGTTGTTTTATTTTAAGATCGGCTCAAACTATGTGATCTCGGGCAATTTGTGGTCGCACATAAAATTGGGAATTATATGTTTTGCCTGCTTCGGTTTCGTGTTTGAGATCAGCAATGCCATTTATATCAACTATAATAAAAAGTTTGTTTTTGGCAAACTGATCGCTTCATGTTTGAGTATTGTGGCAGCGACAATTATTGCAGGTTTATTTTCATGGAAGTAATAGATGGGGGTCAGGCGATGATCGGGTTACAGATAGCTATGAAATTATTCATTTGTTCCTGATCTTGTAAACGTTGTAGTTGAACATACATCTGTCAAAGTAATAATCACGGGCAACCAGGTCGTCTACATACAAGCGCAAATCGGCGTCTATATATTGCTTGTATTCAGGGAATAATGGAATGAGGACCATAGCCGGCTTATTCTGTTTCATATCCTTAAAAAATCTTTCCTTCGCAAGCTGTGTTTGAGTAGCGTTGAAATAAATGCTCGGGGATGTCCTTTCCGAGTAGGCCTGCACCTGTGAACCATAACCGGCAACAAATACTTTTTCGTCCGCAGTTGTATTTGCTTTTACCCACCGGCCCAACTGTCTGCTGGCGCTTTCATCGGGCTGAATAAATGGTTCGTGGCAAAAATTTTCTGCCTTTTGAAATTCCCCGGTAAATAGCCGCTTAAAATTTAAGAAGGGCTCTATTATTTTGGGCGAGAAACAAATCCATATGATCAGCATTACCTGCTTCATGGATATATTATATATTTTAACTATGTGATCGACGGCAAATGCACCAATGAGCGACATAGCGGGCAGTATATCTTTAAGATCGACCCTTGCATAGTTTCCAATAACATTGATCCCTATAAATGCCAGGATCAGCCATAAAACCAGCCAATCGGCCTTTCTTTTTATAAATAAATAAACAAGTACCAGTGGATAAAATAATATTACCTCGGAATAAAAGAACATATCATAAAACTGTACCAGTCTCCACAAAAAACCGTGATCGGTGGTGCTGCCGGCGCCAAAGTTATCTGCAAGTGTATAGGTAAATACGTCATGAAGATTGATCCCAACGAGGCCCCCTGCTAATGCGAGGAAAAGAATACCTGACAATACACCCATGCAAAAAACAGCTGTAAAACCCCGGCCTTTACGCAGAGATGCAATTACCATGGCTGCGATACCGAAAAAAGCCGACAAACGGAAGCCCAGCCCGATAGCTGCTATAAAACCGCTTAGGAAAACGCTTTTTTTGTTTTGTGCGCGTATAAAAAAGTAAAAGGACACAATGATGAATGTTGCCTCGTAGGTTTCGGTGTATGAAGAATAACGACCATCGGCCCCATGCCAGAGTACCGAAAGGCCATAAAATGAGATGGCCAATATCCCCGCCCGCTTGCCTGCAATTTGATCGGCTATTCTATAAATATAATATACACCCACAGATTGGCATACTGTACCCAATACCCGCGGAAACCAGTAATTTACGCCGAAGAGTTTGTCGGATAGCCCAAAAACAGCAAAAAATAAAGGCGATTTATTGTCTACCCCTCCTGCATAAGGAATAAGGCCATTCCTGAACCAGTTTCGGCCGATATAATGCCACATAGCCTCATCGGCCGAAAGAGCAAAGCCATTGGTGAGCAGCGCAATGAATAATTGCAACAAAGCCAATGCGATGATGATATAAACTACCATCATAGACACAGCAGTAGGGCTTATGCTTGTTATAGCGGTGATTGGTTTATTGCCACGCATAGTATTTACTAAGAAACACTATGCATATAGGCTGCGCAATTATTTTACATTATCCCGGCTAAATCCTTGATGAAATCCGTGAACATGTGGCTTTCGTTTATTCCAAACTGCAAGATTATGCTGTTTTTATTATGGGCTGACTTATCAATCACTAATTCGCTAATTGATCCTTCCTTCAATAATTAATATACTTTTCCTCAAAACTACCATCGGCAAAAAAGTCAATTAACCCGTAGCCGGGGGCGGTTTCGCGCTTATTGCCTTCCCACCAGGCGCCGCTTACTGCGCCGTTGCATATATAGGTTACATTATTATAAATCACTTTATCCCGCAGATGGATATGGCCGCTTAAGCATAGTTTTACCTTGGGATATTTATAAAACAGGCTTACGATGTTCGAAATGTCTGTATGCATATCGCCGCCAAGTACTTCCCATTTATTTACAGCCGTTTGGTCATCCACCATCAAGGTAGCGGTAAGCAACGGAATGTGTGACAATACACAAACCGGCATATCCGCCGGGGTGGTTTTCAGTTCATTTTCAAGCCAGCTAAATTGCACATCGCCTAACTTGCCTATGTACCATGTGTTGTCGATATCGAGGTGTACACTATCGAGCAAAATAAATTTCCAGCCGTTTTTTATAAAGCTGTAATAAGGGGACGCAAGTTGTAATTGGTTTATTGAATATTCCTTGCCATACAAAGCCTGTCCTTTATCGTTTTCGTTCCACCAGATATCATGATTGCCTAAAATATAATGCATTGGTAAGCTGCAATCCGATTTTATAAGCGAGTGCCACAATTTCCATTCGGTATTAACGGTGTCTATGTTTTCTTTGTTCATGTCGAAAACAACATCGCCGCCATTTAAAATCATATCAACGCCTGGCTGTTGCTGTACATGGTGCAGGCATTTTGCAAAACGGGCAGGCGCATCAAATTTATCTTTTAAGTGGACATCTGTAAGGTGAGCAACCCGTAATACCGGCTTCCTTTCGGCAGCGAAAGTTTTAAATGGCAGCGCCGGAAAAAGCAACGCGCCGCCCAGGCTTTTAAGTAATGACCGTCTTTCCATAGTTTTTTAGAAGAACCAAGATGCAAGAATCAAGAGGCAAGACAAATAAGATTTGCTGTCTTGCTGCTTGGCTCTTTATTCTTGACTCTTTCCTCCCCGCGCAAGATAAGCAACCAATGTTTATTCAAAATTAAATATTCCATTTTGAATAGCATAAAGTACCAGTCCCGACCGCGATTTTAAATTAAGTTTGAGAAAAAGCGCTTCCCGGTAATTATCTACCGTACGGGGGCTGATAAACATCTGGTCGGCCATTTCTTTGTAGGTGAGTTCCGAGCAGCACAATTTTAAAAACTCAAGCTCTTTTTTTGAGAACTCTGGCGCAGGCTCTGCATCGGAAACTGAGCGTAATAGTTTACCCGATACCAGGTCGTTGATGTAAACGCCCTTTTCATTTATAGTTTTTATTGCTTCCAGCAGATCTTTTGGGCGCGATTCTTTTAATACATACCCGCTTGCCCCGTTCTTTATCATACGTATCACCGCTTTATCATCCTCAAACATGCTCAAGGCCAGCACCTTTATCTGCGGATATTTTTCTTTTACCCATTTCGTAGCGGCATAGCCATCCATTACCGGCATATTGATGTCCATTAATATCACCTGTGGCAGGTCCGAAGGACTGCCATTAAGGGAATGTTTTGCCAATATTTGCTGCATTTGTTCGCCATTTTCGGCTTCAAAAATCACCTTCAGTTCCTCAAACTCGCCCATCAGGGCGGCAACGCCGTTCCTGAAAAGGGTATGGTCGTCAACAATTGCTATGTTAATTTTATCTGCCATTTTTTTACTGTTTTGCCTTGCCTGCGTTTCGCCTCACCCTGCCCTCTCCAAAAGGAGAGGGTTCTAAAAAAGCATTCAAAAGCCCCTCTCCCCCTGGAGAGGGGTTGGGGTGAGGCCTACGGATATGGAATAAAAATACTTATTTGCGTTCCTTCGCCGGGGTTTGACTTGATTGCCACCTCACCGCCAATAATCACCGCCCTTTTACGCATATTTTGCAGGCCCATGCCGCGCTGGTCGTCCGTTAATTCATCCGCATTAAAGCCTATTCCGTTGTCTGTTATTTCCAATTTCAAAGTGCCCTCATTGTATTCAAGGTTGATATATATCCGGCTGGCATGGGCATGTTTAATAATATTGTTCAAAATCTCCTGCAATATCCTGAAAACAATCAGGTCCTTATCCGGGTTATTGGCAGCCGGCAAATCCTCTGCCCGGGTATATTTTATCTTATACTTGCCCGACCGCTCCATCCAATTAATCTCGTGCCGGATAGCCTCCGATAAGCCCGAAACAACCAGCTGATCGCCCTGCAATAATTTGCCCAGCAGCCGCATTTCCTTAATAGAGCGCACTGTTAAATCAATAGCCGCGTCAACTTTTTCCCTGGCCTTTAGCCTGTTATCCAGCTCTATTGAGTTTAAAGTTAACGAAGTAAGGCTTAACAGCTGGCCAATGTTATCATGCAGGTCAGCACCGATGGTTTGCATGGTTTGTTCTTGTACTTCGTATTGGGTTTTAGCAATTTCCGCTTCAAAAGTTAACTGCATCTGGGCTTTTTCTTCGATATGGCGCTTTTTGCGGCGGTTGTAGATGAAGATGTAGAGGACAAGAAACGCAGGCGCTATTAAAAAAATTAGCGTTGTGATTATTATTAAGCCGCTGATGTCTTTGTCAACCATTTTCTACAGATAAATGAATAGCTCCAGCAGCTGTACAATATCAGATTAAGGGCGTTATAAATATAGTAAGTTAAATAATGTTTTGGCGTGACGATAACAGTAGATAATTTATTGTAAAATATATTACAGGCTGTACCTCCAAAGTAATAAAATAAAATACCAGAAACCCACCAAAACGCCGGAGAATATTTCAAATTAATATACGACTCATCTTTAAGCAAACAATAAAAATAATATAAGCTATACAATACGAACAATACAGCCATTAACGTAATTGTCAAATTGTGTTTTTTAAAAATACCATCTGTTATTACTTCATAAACATAAACCAAATACA
Source organism: Bacteroidota bacterium (assembly GCA_013288235.1). Taxonomy (GTDB): domain Bacteria; phylum Bacteroidota; class Bacteroidia; order Sphingobacteriales; family Sphingobacteriaceae; genus Mucilaginibacter. The sequence continues at coordinate 15,534 of JABDCF010000054.1, forward strand.
TAATAGCAAGCCCGCATAAGATTGTGGGCTTGCTATTAGCGTACTTAGTTAATATTTTAATAAACATCAATGACGGGAAACATATCTCAAATATTATAAATATGTTATAAACCCAGCTATTGGGGCGAACGTGGGCGCGATCTGCCAGATAAAGTCCTTTGACATAAATACCGGTCATTTCGGTGACGCAGGTAATTAATAAAAACCAAAACATTCCGCGCCATGCCCTGTTGCTGTCTTTTGTTAAACAAATCGAAGCGACTAATAAACATGTTAGTTCAACGATGGTATTGAAGGTAAAATAACGACTCATCAAAAAAGTATTAACTATATACTTGATAATTATTGCGGCAGCGTAATATCATTACAATTGTTTGGACATTCTTCACCATGATCATCCAGGCCTTTTTCAGCAGTATAATAGCACTCGTAATAATCTTTGTGACTTTTGCTGCCCGTTATTGTTCCATTGTCTACCGTTGTTGCAAAAATTAAACAATTTCTGTTTTTGTGTTTAGGATCTTTTTTATTTTCGATGTTTTTAGCAAAATAGATACGTATCCCATCTGCCGGAATTTTAGGGTTTTGGTCGAGTGCGGCCTGCAGCTCCGCTTGCAAATCTGTTATCAAGTCGATGGGGAACCATTCGCTATCGGAATTAATTGCTTGGTTAGGTCTCTTTACAAAGTTGGAAACTGCTGCATGAGCATCTTGGCAAGAAATGTAATCTTTGGGGTCGGGGCTAATTTTGCAGGCATCGTTGGGGCAAATGTTTTCGGCGGCAGGTCTAAATAATGTCGCACCTATATCATTACCGCCCAAGTCTTCAGTTATGTCAGACGATCCACTTAATCCTTTCAAAAAGCTGTAGAAAGTTGCGTTTGAGTGATCAAAATAATCTTCATGGTCCGCTCCGGTTTCGGCTTTGGGATCGGCTACTGCATCCGCGTGAGTCGGGACAATAACTATCGCGTTTCGCAAATTCTGATTAGCATCGCTTTTTTTTGCAAAATATATCCGAAACCCGTCTGCACCCTCACCTGGAAGATATTTGGCCATCATATTGACCCATGTTATACTAAACCAGATAGCGGTTTTTGGATCTGAACTGCTATGATCATCTATAAAATGAGAAACTATTGAATCGGCGCAATTTATTGTTTGATCATCCATCAATATGCCATTTAAACTAATATCTGTTGGCAAAAAGCTCTGCGAAGTTTTAACACGCGGAGTTATGCCAGTATTTTTTTTGGTGTTTTTTACTTTTACAAATAAGACAGTACTTACCGCAATGAGGGCGAGGATGAGTCCTAATACTAATTTTTTCATGATCATTTGGGGTTTAAGTGTTTAAATTAAATAAAGTTTATTACCCCTAAAGTCTGCATTAACTTTCACATTCCCAACGGCTTTTCACCTTTTTTAATACCGTAAAAACACCCTGTTAAAAAGGGGTATTGTACGGTAACGGCTTTTTGTTTTCCTGCCGAGATTTGAAGCATTAAATCTTAAAAAACCAAAACCATGTTTTTATTCAACGAACAACACGAACAGCTAAACGTCCAGGATGTTAAGGCTGAATTAAAAAACCTTAATGACGGTACAACGCCCACTATTGAGGATGTGCAAAGTGCATTAGGAAATTATTACAACCAGGCCCTAAAATTACAAGCCGCCAGGTTCCAATTCAAAGCTGAATTGAAACCAGTTGCTGCAACGACAAACCAGGCGGCCTTTCTTCCGGGCATCGGTGCTAAAATCCTGGCGGAATTAAAGAAGATTCTTTGCGGGCTTTTGGATGGTACTTCTACCGAAGACCAAATTATCCAGGCGGTACTAAGCGCTTTGGCAAGTATAATACCAGGCGGCGTTTTCATAAAGGCATTAGCAAACATTGTTATTAAATACCTGCTTTCTACCGGGATCACTGCTTTTTGTGGTGTTGCTGCATAACATCTGTCGCGAATAATGAAACCTTATACAATAAAATAATAATCAACAAACCGGGAAAGCCGAAAACGGAATAGAGTAGGCACCTAAACAATTTTGTTATGGAAACAGTTTATATGCTTGTTAACAACCAAGCCTGGAACGGGCCAATAGTTGGCAAGTTTACACCAGGGAAAAAATGGATGCTTATTTTTTTATCCGGTTCTGCCTGGAGCCACGCGGGAGGAACCATTGGAGTTGAATTACATTTAAATGGAGTACCAATTCTACAATCGACAACTTTTACTAATGAAGCAGGAAGTCACAAAACCCTCATCCCCACCAACTTCTACTATCAAAGCACGTATGAAGAAGAGGTCAATTTTGCGATTGTGCCACTGGGTAACACAGTTATCGATTTTAATGACCGCTTTAATCTTACTGTTACTGTATTCCAGTAATCGCCACGAGCAAGATCATTATAATTCATAAACCCACAATTAGCCAAAAAAGGCCAAAATTTAATTGATCCCTATATCCCGGTAAGGTTTATAATGTGAGCCTCGCCGGGATATTTACGCCCACTCCTCTCACTATTTCCCAAAATATTCGATATTCCATGTTCGTATCGAAAACAGTACCCATTCCCTCAAAAAATAAATCCCCTCCCATTCCCCTATATATTATTAATTTTATACCTTGATGCCCTGTATATATTAACAGGGCATATATTTGCGTTAATGTGTATTGATGATTTTTAGCGTCACCTATGAGTTCTACCGAAAACTATGCGCTTTTAATTGATAAGATCAACGTCTTTATCCGTAAATACTATTTCAACCGGTTTTTGCGGGGGCTCATCTTTTTGGGTGCGGGCTTGTTTTCGGCGTATGTGGTGATCACGGTAAGCGAATATTTTGGCAATTTTAATACGCTATTCCGCTCGCTGCTATTTTACTTTTTTATTTTTTTGAATATCGGGCTTATTGCCTGGCTCATTGTGCCGCCTATGCTGGCGTGGTTTAGGTTTGGCAAATCTCTCACGCACGACCAGGCTGCCGAAATTATCGGCAAGCACTTTAGCGATGTAAGCGATAAATTACTTAATACGCTGCAATTAAAAAAGCTTGCAGGGGAAGACCCGCAGCATCGTGCATTGATAGAGGCCAGCATCGACCAGAAGATCGAGGCTTTAAAACCTGTCAGCTTTCCGTCGGCCGTAAATATTAAGGAGAATGCCAAGTATTTAAAATGGGCTATTTTCCCGGCGGCGGTAATTTGCATCCTCGCGTTCGCTGCGCCATCGGTATTAACCGAAAGCACCAAAAGGCTCATCAGGCATAATGAATATTTTATACCGGTTGCTCCGTTTAATTTTATCGTTGAAAATAAAAGCCTTTCGGTAGTGCAGGGCGATGACCTTAAACTCGACCTAAAGCTTGAAGGCAATAAACTCCCTGCCGATGTATATGTAGAAACCGCCAACAATACTTTTAAGCTGGATAAAGAAAATATCAGCCGTTTCCATTACCTGTTCACCAATTTGCAGCAGAATACTTTTTTCAAACTATCGGGCAATGGCTTTACGTCTACCCAGTACGAGATTAAGGTTAACCTGCGCCCTTCGCTGCTGCATTTTGATGCGGAACTTAGCTATCCGGCCTATCTTCACAAAAAAAATGAAACCCTTCCCAATGCAGGCGATCTTACCATCCCCGCAGGGACAGTAGTAAAATGGGATTTCCATACCCAAAACGCTACCGGGCTGCAATTTACGATGAATGGCAGTGCGGGCAGTGTTAGCCAGACAAGTGCGGATGTGTTTGAACACAGGGAACTCGTATTAAAAAACAGCATTTACAAAATCACCCCGCTTAACGCAATGGTGAGCCACAGCGATTCGGCAAGCTACAGGATCAATGTTATCGCTGATGAGCCGCCAACTATCACCGTGCAGGAAAAACAAGATTCGGTGAGCATGAAGGCTTTGTATTTTGATGGCCGGATACAGGACGATCATGGTTTTTCGTCGCTTACTTTTCATTATGAAGTTGGTGCGCCGGGCGATAAGGCCAACCTGAAAACATTCGTAAAGCCTGTTAAAGCTGACCTTAGCCAAACACAGGCTGAGTTTTTTTATTATTGGAATTTAAAAGATCTGGGTATAGTGCCAGGTCAACAGGTGACTTACTTTTTTGAGGTGGCTGATAACGATGGTGTGAATGGGCCAAAGAAAGTTCGCTCGCCGGAGCATACGCTTAACATCCCTGACACTAAAGAGCTTAATGCCGAGTTGGACAAAGGCACCGAGGCCGTTAAACAAAAAATGGAATCGGCCATAAAACTTGCCGGGCAGATAGAGCATGATTCGCAAAAGCTGAACCAGCTTTTATTAGATAAAAATGCGCTTTCGTTTGATGAAAAGAAGCAGATACAGGACCTGATGGAGAAACGGAAGGAATTGAACGACCTTGTTAAAGAAATTCAGGACGATAATAAAAAGAATCTGTACAACCGCCAGGAAAGTCAGAAAGCGGACACAGAACTGGCCGAAAAACAGCAGCAAATGGAAAAACTGCTACAGGACTTAATGGATCCCAAAACCCAGGAAATGCTGCAAAAACTACAGGAACTATTGCAGCAAGAGCAAAAGGAGGGCACCAGGGACCAACTGTCGAAAATGCAGATGGACAATAAGTCTTTAAGAAAAGAGCTTGACCGTATGCTTCAGCTTTATAAAAAACTGGAGTTTGAACAAAAGCTAAACCAAAATGTCGACCAATTGAATAATTTGTCGAAAGAGCAGCAGCAGTTGGCTGACCAGGCCAAACAGCCAAATGCCGATGCACAACAGCTGCAAAAGGAACAGGATAACCTGAACAAAAATTTCGAGGATATAAAAAAATCATTGGATGAGCTCGAAAAAACCAATGAACAAGCCGAGCATAAACAGGATTTTGAAAACCCGAAACAGGATGAGCAAAATATAGAGCAGCAAATGCAGCAAAGCTCGGACGAGTTGCAAAAAAATAACAGCTCAAAAGCGTCGCAATCTCAGCAGAAGGCATCGCAGCAAATGAAAGACATGGCCAGCAAAATGCAGCAAAAAGAGGAAGAAGGTGAAAGTGAAGAAAATACAGTGGATGCCCGCGAGCTGCGCGAATTATTAAAAAGCCTCATCAATAGTTCCTTTGAGCAGGAAAGGGTGATGCAAACGTTAAAAACAACTAACCCATCCGATCCTAATTATATTACGCTGGCGCAAAGCCAAAAAAACATTAAGGATAACCTTAAAACTGCCGAAGATAGCCTGTACGCTTTAAGTAAACGCATCCCGCAGATACAATCCACCGTTAGCAAAGAAGTGTCGGGAATAAACGACCATATAGACCAGGCGCTTGAAAATCTTGGCGACAGGCGTACCCCCGAAGCTACCCGCAACCAGCAATATGCAATGACCTCTATGAATAATTTGGCCTTATTATTGAGTGAAGCTTTGGATCAGCTGCAAAACTCGATGAAAAAAGGGAAGAGTGGAAAAGGCAAGGGAAAGCAGCAATCGCTGGATCAATTGGCCAAAATGCAGGAGCAACTGAACCAGAATATGCAGAAGGCGCGCGAACAAATGCAGCGGCAGGGCAACCAGGGAAAAAGTTCTGAAGGAAATAGTGGAAATATTAGCGAACAATTAGCTAAATTAGCGCGTCAGCAAGAGGAGATACGACAGGCGCTGGACCAGATAAATCAGCAGGAAAACAAAGACGGGACCGGTAGTTTGGGAAATTTGGATAAAATTTCGAAACAAATGGAACAAACTGAACACGATCTCGTAAACAGGACAATCACGGAGGAAGCCATAAAGAGGCAGCAGCAAATTAAAAGCCGCCTGCTTGAGGCTGAAAAGGCAGAACAGGAGCGCGAACAAGATCAGCAGCGCGAAAGTAAAGCCGGAAAAGACATCCCACCGGGATATATAAAGGCACTGCAGGAATACCAGCAGGCTAAACAAAAACAGACTGAGCAGGTAAGGACGGTACCTCCTGCAATAAATTTTTATTATAAATCAAAAATAAAATCTTACTTTGATCTACTCAACGCTAAATGACATGGACCAATCAAATGTTCAAACAGGTGAATTGTATACCTTACAGCTTCCTTCGAAACAGGAAAGCATAACACTGCTGGAAAATTTGATAGAAGAGATTGCCGATAAACATAAAGTTAGTGAAGATACTTTTGCTAATATGATGACATGCCTTAGTGAGGCTGCAATTAACGCTATTGTACACGGCAACAAGCTCGACCCCGCTAAAAAGGTCATCATAAACGCCGACATTGAAGGCCACCGCATTATATGGACAGTTACCGACGAAGGCGAAGGCTTTGACTATAACAACCTGCCTGACCCTACTGCGCCCGAAAACCTTGAAAACTTGACAGGTCGCGGCGTATTTATTATAAAACACCTGGCCGACCAGTACATTTACAATACCAAAGGCAACGAAATTGAACTTCACTTTAAGATATAATGCCCGCAATATATTTTTTTGAAGAAGACATCACCTATAAATTAACACATAAAACAGGCATAAGGCAGTGGGTTTCCGAAACCATAAAAGCCGAAGGCTACAAGCTTAAAGAACTCAATTATATTTTTTGCTCGGATAGTTACCTGCTGCAAATAAACCAGCAGTATCTCGATCACGACACTTATACAGACATTATCACCTTCGATAATTCCGAAACAGAACGGGTTATTACAGGTGATATTTTTATTTCTATTGACCGCATCCGCGAAAATGCCGCAAAGTTTAAGATCACCGAAATTGATGAACTTCACCGCGTTATTATCCACGGGGCCCTGCATTTGCTTGGGTATACGGATAAAACTCCTGTTACAAAGCAAAAAATGACACAAAAAGAAGATTTCTATTTGAATTTGAGGGGGTTTAATAGCTAAGGCTTTTCAAAGCTTGGTATTTACTGTTGCTATTTGGGTTTTATTTTTTAATTTTGATAAAAGGATTATTTATGAAATTAAAAGTAATTATACATGCAGCCGAAGAGGGTGGCCTGTGGGCCGAGGTCCCTGCTTTGCCTATATGCGTAACACAGGGCGAAACCATGGAGGAATTAATATCCAATATACATGAAGCTGTGGAGGGGTGCCTCATGGTTGGCGCAGGAATATAATCTATATCAAAAATGAAACACAAAAATGACATTCAAAGAAGATTTCTATTTGAATGCAAGGTGTTTTAATAGCTAATTTTACTTCATCATTACTATTGAAACCAAATTATTAAAAATATGAAATTACTTGTTTTATTCCTCGGTCTTATGTTTGTAACACCACCTGCCTCGGTTTATGATTTTAAGCTGAAGACAATTGACGGCGCTGATTTTTCATTGGCCCAGTACAAAGGCAAAAAAGTTTTGGTAGTTAATACGGCATCAAAATGCGGCTTTACACCACAGTATGCCGAACTGCAAAAACTCGCCGACCTGTACAAAGACAAATTGGTTATCGTGGGTTTCCCTGCCAACAACTTCGGTCAGCAGGAACCAGGCACTGCTTCAGAGATCAAAACATTTTGCCAGAAAAACTTTGGCGTAACTTTACCGCTGAGCCAAAAAGTAAGCGTTAAAGGCGACGACATTTATCCTTTGTTTAAATATTTAACAGAGGCGCCAAACCCTGATTTCACCGGCGAGATCAAATGGAACTTTGAAAAATTCCTGATCGACGAAAACGGAAAGCTTATCCATCGTTTCCGTTCACAAACTACCCCGCTTGATCCAAAGCTGACACAGTATTTGTAATCAGCACGGTTAAGAAAAAAACAAAAATCCCAGCTTGCATAATGCAAGCTGGGATTTTTGTTTTTAAGGATTTTGATTCCTAACAGTTAGGCAAGCTGCATATATGCGAAAATGTATATATGCAGCTTGCCTATGCACCCGTCAAACCCACAAGAAAATACCGTTAAAACACCCGTTTTTATTGTGAAAATATTACTATAACTTTATGCTAAACTTTTCACAGTAAAGGCACTAAGGTGCGTCCGGATGATAGCAACTGACTACCAAAACCTAAATAAATTATAATGCAACCACAACCATTTACCGTAGCCGATTATCTTTTAACAAGATTAAAACAACTGAATGTTACCGAGGTGTTTCAAATTCCTGGCGATTATGTAAAACATTTCACCCAGGCGCTTGAACATTTTGATGGTATAAAAACCATTGGCGCTATCAACGAGCTTGACGCTGGTTATGCAGCCGATGCCTATGGCCGTACACGGGGGCTTGGCGCAGTATCGCTGCAATACGGCGTAAGTACATTCAGCGCTTTGAATGCTATTGCCGGCGCTTATGTGGAGCGCAGTCCTGTAGTAGTGATCAGCGCATGTCCCGGGGCCGATGCCCGGCAGATTACCAAAATGTACGATGTGCTTTATCACCACTCAACCGGCAACATGGCTGCTGACCAGGAAGTGTACGAACATGTTACCGTGGGCGCCATAACACTGAGTACTTCAGTGGGTGCGCCCGAAAAGATCGATAACCTGCTTATCGCAGCTATCACCCATAAACGGCCTGTTTACATTGCCTGCTATAAAGAGGTTTGGGCTGAGCCTTGTCCGCGGCCATCGACTACGGTTTTGCAGCCAATGGTTATAAAAAGTGATCCGCTTGCGCTGGAAAATGCAGTTTCCCAGGCATGGTCGCAAATTATCCTGGCAAAAAACCCGCTGATATTTGCCGGGGTTGAAGTGCTTCGGTTTGGCTTGTCGGATCTGCTACAGCAGATAATTGATGCCAGCGGGTTCTTATACACTACTACCAGCGAAGGCAAAACGGTACTGGACGAAGGCGGCGATAAATTTATCGGCACGTATTCCGATGCTGCTTCTATTAAACATGTAATAGAACTGGTGACTAAAGCCGATTGCTTCCTCACTTTTGGTACGATAATTACCGACGATTACCTTGTTTTTATCGAGAGTAAGTATGCCGACATGGTGCTGGCCACTACAGAACAAATAAGGGCAGGCTATTTTATTTATGAAAATGTGACCATGAAAGATTTTATGGAAGCGTTGCTGCACCTTTTCAAAACCACAAAAGGTTATCCGCTTGCTACAGTTGCCCCGGCGCAGCCAAAGTATCCCGAACCATGGCTATCAAATTCCGATCCGCATTGGAATGATAAGCCGGATGTAATTACCTATAACCGTTTCTTTCAGCATTCCATGAAGTTTTTGAAGGACCACAACCTGCTTAAAGATATTGTGATGACATATGGTGTCAGCTCCTCGATGTATGTGGCAACCAATGCTTACGGGCTTTATCAAAACAGCTACATTTCATCGGCCGCCTGGCAATGCATCGGGTTCGAGACCGGGGCCGCTTCGGGTGCGCAACTGGGTAGCGGCAAACGTGCCTGGACAGTAGCCGGCGATGGCGGGTTTATGATGGTTTGCCAATCGTTATCAACGCTTGCACGCAATAATCTCGACGCCGTGATATTTGTCATCAGTAACGGAGTGTATGCAATTGAACAGGTGTATGTGGATATGACATCGTTTGAACCAGGCCCTGAACATAAATTTGATGCATTTGACATCCTGCCAAAATGGGATTATCTGGCACTTGCGAAAGCATACGGCGCCGAAGGCTACAGCGTAAAAACCATACAGGAATTAAATGAAGTCCTCCAAAAATTTAAAACACGCGGTAATAAACCGACGCTGGTGCAAGTAGTAATCCCTGAAAAAGACCTGCCGGGACAAATGCGCAGGCTTGGCTTAGAATAGAAAAACATTTAAAAATAAATAAACCTTAAAACTCATGAAAAATAAAACTTATTCCATTTTTGGCGCCGGAGCTTCGGGGCTGTACACTGCCTGGCGTTTGCTGAATGGCGAATCTTACATTGAACAGGAGGGTTCAAAATTGCTTGTTAAAGGCGATACCCTTGAATTGTACGATTGGGGGAAATACGATTTCCTGGATGATAATGAACCGCACAGCCGGGTGCCCGGCGCAAGAGTGTGCACCTGGTTTTACAACAACGACCAGTCTAATTCGTACCTTGAGCTTGGCGGCATGCGTTATTCTTACTGGAATGGGTTGGATGGCCCAAAAAACCAGGGGCACCGGGTGGTTACTACCGTTATTGCAGCACTTGGGCTTGAAAAGTTCTCGGTGCCTTTCAATGTATCCTCAAATACGTTGTTTTACCTACGGACAAAGAATATCTACCTTAACAATATCAACTCAACCAACCCAGCTCCTTACAATGTTGATAATTATGGCGCCACTGTTCCGCCCGACAATGGGTTTTCGGTGATCGAAAGTTTAGCGGTTGATCCCAACCTGCCCCCAAAATCACGCAGGGAATGGTGCGATTTTTATCAAAACGGGGAAATAATTGTTGAACTGCCTGAATCATCTGTTTATAAAAAGGGCGACAAATTAAAAAACATCGGTTACTGGAACCTGATGTTCGACCAATTGGGGTCTGAAGGCTTTGGCTATACCGCCGATGGGAATGGCTATACCTCCAACATTATCAATTGGAATGCCGCAGTTGCCATAGAGTCGAATGACGAGTTTACGCCCGGCAGCCAATATAAAACGCTAACCACAGGTTACTCGAGTATGTTTAATGCCTTATTTAAGGCAATAGTTAAGCTGGCGAAAGATAAAGGAGTAAATTTTGAATATCATTCAAATACACGCCTGCATTCTATCCTGCAAAAGGGTAAAGAGGTGCATTATACCATTGCAACCCGCGAAGACCCCGATAAAAGATCAGGCTCCAAAACAACCGACGCTGCCTGGATGGCCATGGGGCCTTACGCACTCGACCTTGTTGCACAGGCCACACGCTACATCGACCACGATGGGCTGGATGTGTTGAACCACGAAAAGGTGCAAAATTACCTGAGTTCTGCTATTCAACAGCCTTCGTATAAAATCGGGATGTTTTTTGATTCGCCGTGGTGGTTGAATCCAGCATCGTATCCTGCACCTATACTTGCCTGGGAGTTTACAACCGAAGTAATTGAGTCGCTTGCCAATGCCGGGATTCCTAATTTTGGGAACCTGCTGGATCCTAAAAAGAACGGCGCAGTTATCAATATCGTATTTTCAGCATCGGCCGATGCCATAAATGCGGTGGAGCAATGTATTATACATACCCTTACCATCGCGCAGCAAAACCTTGTACTTACGGCAGCGCAGCGCAATACAATTGGCCCAAGCGTAACTGATACACCCATACGCCAGGTAGTTTATTTTGGCAATAATGCCATTGAAAACCAAGAAAAACCCGTTTATGGTATTTTGGCAAGCTATGACGATGAGCAGTTCACCAGTTTTTGGGAAGAATTGGAATATGGGAACAATGATGCCGAAAAGGTGCCATTCTCCGAAAATTACCAGCCATTAAACGGCCCTAAAAAGGCCACCCACGTAATGATAAAAATGCTGCGCCAGCAACTGGCCGCCCTGCACTTTGGCCCGCAGGCAGATTACAGCATTGTGCCCGAACCATTGGAATGCAAATATATGGACTGGTCGTTGCCGCCGTTTAATGCAGGGTACCATGCTTATGCGGCTCATTATGATGTTTGCGATGTACAGCAAAATATCCGCAAGCCATCGCAATTGATAGATGGGGAAGACGCCAATATTTTCATCGTTGGCGAGGCTTATTCAAACGACCAGGCTTGGGTGGAAGGCGCTTATTGTACCGCCGAATCTGTTTTGAATGATTTTTTTGGCGTAAAACCTATTATAAATACTGAGAATTATCCTTTTATCTGCCCTTGCTATTAAATAGCTTAAACTGACCCGCTATACTTAAGCCGTCCCAAAATTGGTTTTGGGGCGGCTTTTTTTTGGGCAAGCGGACAGATAAATAGTCGAACTTAATACCTAATAGTCCCCACGTTTGGCTGATGAAAAGCAATAAAATGACATTCAAACTTCAAAATACCGTTAAAACACGGTATCAATACCGTTAATACACCCTTTATAATAGGGTTATAAAAGCATAGCTTGCAAAAAGGTCAGGCAAAAGCATAATGAGATGTTCCGGATTGACCTGAAACCTCAAAATGAAGGTAAACCACTCAGTAGTGAAAATAAACAACAACGTACAGGACATTCCTTTACTGTTTCCGCACCCGGTCACCTCACTTTCAATAACCGGCAAAAACCACCTCTACCACCAAAAATATATTAGCAGAAGCAGCCGCCCGGCAGATTGGGCCATCGTTAACAAGCGGGCAGCCTTCCAAAATACGGAAAAGGAAAACTGGGCCGCTGAACTAATTATCGCCAACAAGCAGCTTGCTTTTCAAAACAAAGAGAAAGAAAACAGGGCAGCAGAACTGGTAATAGCAAATAAGGAACTTGCGTTTCAAAATGACGAGAAAGAAAACAGGGCAGCTGAATTGATCATCGCGAATAAGGAACTGGCCTTTCAAAATGATGAAAAAGAAAACAGGGCGGCTGAATTGGTCGTAGCGAATAAGGAACTTGCGTTTCAGAATGAAGAGAAAGAAAAACGGGCCGACGAACTAACCACCGCTTGTAACGAGTTAGAAAAAGCTGATGAATACTTAAAAGAGTACATAAAAGGGCTCGAAAAAATGATGTTTATAACATCGCACAAGGTACGGCAACCCGTTTGCAACATTTTGGGTATAGTAAGTGTGCTTGATCAATTTGTAAAATCGCCGCAAGAATTGAAAAAATTAGTCGGTTATTTAAAAACATCGGCCATTGCTCTTGATGATTTTACAAAAGAACTAACTTCCTTTATTTATGCCCTTGAAAAAAAGGGGAAAGAGAAAGGGCTTCCTACTCCTTGTGAGGGTGATTGAATAGCCCGGGGTTATCGTTCATTAATTCATAACTAAAAGATATTCATAAACGCCACCCTATTGCATGTCATCCGCCCGATGACTTCCTGATGTAGAGC
>JABDCF010000055.1 GCA_013288235.1 Bacteroidota bacterium
AGCCGCGTTCGGTAAGCAGGCGCGCTATTTCTTCAGCCAGTTTATAATAATCGCTATCGTTATGCGTGCGTGCCGAACCAAATATGGATACGCAGGGGCCTATCTTAGCCAGCTTTTCAAAACCTTCAACAAACTCGGCCATAATCTTAAATATCTGCCACGAGTCGGTTACCTTTATTTCCTGCCAGTTTTTGTTTTCAAATGCGTGTCTTATCTTTTCTTCCCCGGTCATTTATTAATTATTGAGTTATTGAATTATTGAATTATTGAATTATTGAATTATTGAATTATCGAATTATTGAATTAGTGAATTTATGGACTTAATGAATTAATGGGTTATAAGTAACTGCTTTTTTACTATTGTTTAACCGGCTATCGCCTGCGTTGTTTTTCTTGATGAAAATATCCATAGGCCGGCAAAGGTAATTAAGCCGTTGACGAGGATCAGTTCGTTATCAAAAACGTAGCCGCCAAGCAATTCGGCAGAGTGTGTGCTTAAATAATAGCATATCGCGGGCGATATTAAACAAATAAATGGCACTAACTTATCATAAACTTGCCTTCTGCCTGCAAATATGCCAAAAGAATAAAGCCCGAGCAATGGGCCGTATGTGTACGACGCCACCTTAAAAATAGCGGTAACTACAGCGGTATTGGTTATAGCATTAAAAATAATAATGGTTAAAAACATGCATCCCGAAAAGGCAATATGCACGTAATGCCGGGTACTTACCATTTTTGGGCTGTTGGTGACTTCTTTTTTATTGAAGCCTAAAAAATCAACGCAAAATGATGTAGTTAGGGCAGTTAAAGCCGAGTCGGTAGTAGCGAATGTTGCTGCGGTTAAACCCAGCATAAACACCATAGCAGGCACGAGGCCAAGGTATTTTAAGGCGATGGTTGGGTACAGGTAATCTGTTTTATCAACTTTAATACCATACCGGCTCGCGTAGATCCAAAGCAACGCGCCTACGCTTAAAAAGAAAATATTTATAACTACAAAAACTGCCGTAAAGCTGAACATGTTTTTTTTTGCTTCGCGGATGTTTTTCAGGCTCAGGTTCTTTTGCATCAAATCCTGGTCAAGGCCAGTCATAGCCACGGTGATAAATAATCCACCTAAAAATGCTTTTACAAAGTGAAATTTGCTGCTGAAAAAATCGCTGAAAAAGAAAATTTTTGAATAGCTGCTGTTCTTTATAGCCTCAGCTGCTTCAAATATGTTGTAGTTAAGGCTTTTACAGATAAAGTATATCGATAAAAATACAGATGACACTAAAAACAGGGTTTGAAGACTATCGGTAATGATAATTGTTTTTAGCCCGCCTTTAAAGGTGTACGACCATATCAGCACCAAACAAATTAAACCCGTTACAGCAAATGGAACATGGTAACTATCAAAAATAAACTTTTGCAGCACAATAACCACCAGGTAAAGCCTGAATGCCGAGCCAATGATACGACTGATCAGGAATATCCCTGCCGCTGTTTTATAGCTCCAAAGCCCTAAAGCGCCCTCGATATAACTATAAATAGACGTCAGTTTTAGCCGGTAATAAAGCGGCAGCAGTACGGTAGCTATAATTATAAACCCCGCCGCATTGCCCAATACAAATTGGAAATATTCGAATTGGTCGCCGGTTGGCGCCCCAACTTTCCCGGGTACCGATATAAAAGTCACCCCGCTTAAAGCAGTGCCTATCATCCCAAAGGCCACCAAATACCATTTGGAATTGCGGTTGGCCACAAAAAAAGTATCGTTATCCGATGATTTCCTGGAAGTTAACCATGATATGACCAACAATACCAAAAAGTAGCCGATTATGAAGGTGAGTAGTACTGCTGGAGACATATTTTTAATTTAGTCCGAAAGTCGGAAAGTCCGGAAGTCCGAAAGATGTTTTTAGTTGTTAAATAATTTGATGCAATTTAGGAATCATTTTAACGAATTTTTCAAAGCATTGATCATCACTAAAATTTCTTCACATTGGACATAAATTTTATTAAAGTTTTCCTGGTTAATTAAATCGCGTTTTTTGCTAAATATAAACAACCAACCACTTCAATATCCGAACGCAAGGCGTAGCCTAAAAACTTATTAAATTCAGCGTTTGATTGTCCCGTCGATCCTTCAGCAATATTTAATGATACTGAATCTGCAGCCCGCTTAATTTGTGAAGTTAATATAAACATCTCTTCCTTCGGGAATAATTTTGTTATCGAATGCACATCGACTGCCAGGTCAACTGCTTTTCGCCAGACTTTTAATTTTTCGAATTTGAAACTCATAATCTAATCGGGTTTTTCGCTGACAATTTATCAAACAAAAGTTAATTAAACCCCGTAATCGTAGTCGAACCTCAAAAAAATTTCCAAACTCCTCATCTTTCTTACTTCCGGACTTCCGGACTTTCCGACTTTCGGACTAATAACTATCTTTGAACAATGAACTTTTCATCAAAGTTGCTTGAAGATGCCGTAGCTGAATTTGCTAAACTGCCTGGCGTTGGCCAAAAAACCGCTTTAAGACTTGTGCTGCATTTACTTAACCAGGATAAAGGCGACGTGGAGAAATTTAGCGCCACCATCAGCAAACTGCGAAACGAGATCCAGTTTTGCCGGGTTTGCCTAAATATTTCTGATCATCCCGTTTGCCAGATATGCGCTTCCCAAAAACGCGACCATACCATGATCTGCGTGGTGGAAGATACCCGCGATGTGATGGCAATTGAAAACACCAACCAATACAACGGGGTTTATCATGTTTTAGGTGGACTGATCTCGCCCATGGACGGCATTGGCCCTACTGATCTTGAAGTCGACTCACTTGTTGAGCGTTTAAAGGATGATGATGTAAAAGAAGTGATATTCGCGTTAAGCGCTACCATGGAAGGTGACACCACTTTATTTTATTTAGACAAACGATTGAAAAATTTCGACATAACTATCTCAACTATAGCACGTGGTATTGCTTTTGGTGGTGAATTGGAGTACGTGGATGAGATCACCTTAGGGAGATCCATCGCAACACGGGTTCCCTATATCAATTCATTGTCGAAGTAATAAATTATCGCTGTTGCCCCTATTTACATAATCAAGTAAAATTTCGACATAACCATCTCAACTACAGCCCGTGGCATAGCTTTTGGTGGTGAATTGGAGTACGTGGATGAAATCACCTTAGGGAGATCCATCGCAACACGGGTTCCGTATATCAATTCATTGTCGAAGTAAATATGAGGCTATCTGTAGTTATTGTTAACCAAAATGCTTGTTTACAGCTTAAACATGCTGTAAACTCCATAGTTAATGCTTGCAAAGGCACTGATTATGAATTATTTGTGGTTGACAACGCATCTACCGACAAGTCAGTAGAAATGGTCGAAAATGAATTTCCACAAACCAATATTATTGCTAATGCTACTGATATTGGTATAGCAAAAGCAAACAACCAGGCGCTAAAACTTGTAACAGGTGAGTATATTTTAATAGTCAGTGCGGATACAATTTGCTGCAAAGACTCGCTGGAAAAGATGTTTGCCTTTATGGATGACCATACAGATGCAGGCGGCCTGAGTGTAAGGATGCTCAGCACCCAGGGTCGTTTTTTACCTGAATCGATCCATGGTTTAACAACTACGTGGGCGGCCTTTTTAAAATTGATAGGCTTTGCCAAATACCTGTCAAAAACCCGTTTGTACGACCGCAACCGCAAGGATTGGGTAGAAGAGTTCCAGATAGCCGAAATTGATATTATAAACGGCGCCTGCATGTTTTTACGGCGTTCTGCCTTAAACGAGATCGGTTTATTTGACGAACGCTTTTTTATGTTCGGGTATGATGTCGACCTCTCCTACCGCATCAGGCTCGCCGGCTTTAAAAATTACTATTTCCCAAAAACATATATCATCAAACCAGACGGCCACCTATTGGCAAAGTTTAGCTGGAATTATATTAAGTATTTTTATGGTGCGATGTTTATATTCGCCCTCAAATATTTATTTAAACTGCCTGAAATAAAAGTTGCAGGCGTTCCGCAGTTGATCCCTACCTCTTACGAGGTTAAATAGGGGACACGTTTATTTTTCGCTTTAAAAAAAACTTCGTAAATTTGGATATGGAGGCATTAATAGATATTAAGTTTGACGATTTACTAAAGATCGTAAAAAGTCTCCCTGAAAGTAAATTATCCCAACTTAAGGCAGAGATTGAAAAAGACGAAAAAAAAAGTGAGGATAGGGAGGATTTTAGGGCATTGCTTTTAAATGGGCCTACTTTCTCAAAAAGCAATTGGATGACATTGCCCAGACCAGAAAAGCTATAAATCAATGGCGGACAAAATAGTTTTAGTGGATACCTCTATTCTTATCGACTATTTCCGAAAATCAGAAAAATCAAATTCAGCATTGGTTAAATTATTCGACCAGGGATACGATTTTTGCATCTCGGCGATAACAGAATATGAAATATATTCGGGATCAACACAATCACAGTTTGACTTTTGGGAAGAAATATTAAAAAAAACCAACGTTTTAGCCTTTGATCAGTCAGTTATTAAAATTGCCGTGGAGGCTAATAACAAACTGAAACGCAAGAGCAAACAGATCGCCCTTGCAGACCTTTTTATTGCATCAACTGCAATTGCCAACGATTTGCCTGTCGCAACATTAAACAGAAAACATTTTGACCGTATAGACGATCTACAAATTGTAGAATAGGACATCACGGTTGGTAATGAGATACTCCCATTCTAAATTTTATGAATTTAACCAATAAAACCATCATCATTACCGGCGCCTCTTCGGGCATCGGCCATTCCCTTGCTACCGAATTTGCCAAACGCGGCGCTAACCTTGTTTTAGGTGCAAGGCAATATGTTACGCTGTGCGAAATAGCCCAAAGCCTTGAGCAGCAATACCAGATAAAAGCCATTGCTGTGCAATGCGACGTAACTATTGAAGAAGATTGCAGCCATTTAGTAAAACAAACCCTGGTAACTTTTGGCAAAATTGATGTGCTTGTAAACAATGCGGGCATATCCATGCGGGCGTTGTTTAATGACACCGATATCGATGTTTTAAAAAAGGTGATGGATGTAAATTTTTGGGGCACTGTTTATTGCACCAAATACGCACTGCCCGAAATTTTAAAAACAAAAGGCAGTATTGTTGGCATATCATCCATCGCCGGTTATAAAGGTTTGCCCGGACGTTCGGGTTATTCAGCATCAAAATTTGCGATGAACGGTTTCCTGGATGTTTTACGGTTGGAAAACTTAAAAACCGGAGTTCATGTATTGACCGCCTGTCCCGGCTTTACGGCATCAAACATCCGGAATGCCTCTCTGGATAAAAATGGGGCACAGCAGGGAGAAAGCACAATGCAGGAAGAAAAAATGATGACGTCGGACGAAGTGGCAAAAATTATTGCCGATGGCATCGAAAACCGGGTACGTACATTGATTATGACAGGACAGGGAAAGCTAATGGTTTTTTTAAACAAGTTTTTCCCAAGTTTGGTTGATAAGTTGGTTTATAATACCATCGCTAAAGAGAAGAATTCGTTGCTCAAATAAGTTTTAATCGAAATGAAAATAAATTCAATCGATTTCCAAGAAATCAACCCCAGTATTTGTGTTTGAAATAAACTCTTTTATAATATGAGCATTTGAAAGTAGTTTATTGGCAATCTTGAGATTTGTAGAATTACCAAATCGTAGCCAAACAATCTTTGGTGGCGATCCTTTTAAATTTGCAAGATCGATAAAATCGCTGTCAAACGTAATAATGGTATAATTATTTTCGAAAGCGTAATTCCATATTTCGAAATCTGATGCATCAACCAGATCAAGTTCTTTAACTTGCTTTACATTCTCGAAATCACTTAAAAGAAGCCTTGTTACCCTAAAAGATATATTTTGATCAAGCAGGATATTCACGAAATCACCCTTACTTTATGCTCTTTATCAGCAGCATATGATAAACAAGCTTTTATTTGATCTTCATTTAGCTCGGGAAAGTCTAAAATAATATCATCGAATGATAAGCCTTCTGCTAACCAACTCAGCACATCATATACCGATATCCTCGTACCAATAACAATAGGCTTTCCAAACCGCTTTTCAGGATTGATTTCAATATATTGGGTATAATTCATATGCTAAGATACCTAATACTTTAAAAAAGAAAAAATCTTTTAAAATATCCACTACAATCACCTATGAACTAAACATCCACCAAAACCTCATGATCGCTTATCTTGCTTAGATCCAAAACAATCCTGCCATCCTCATCACGGGCAAAAACCGGTTTAAATTTAGCGCCCCAAACAATTTCGTTGGCCTGGTAAGAAGTACGCGAATGTACAGTTTGCGAAAAGGTATCGTCAAAAGCACGTAGTAATATAGCAAAGCCAGCTTCTGATTCTATAAGGTCTTCTTTTGTCATGTCTTTCAGCGGGCTGTTATCATCAAGCGGGTGTACTACCGTCCAGTTTATAGTAAGTATGCTCACTTTCCGGCGCTCAACCTCAAGCGGGTAAAATCTTCGCATTGTTTTGCCATCAACAGTTTCATTGAAAGAAAAGATGATCTCAATCTCAAGGTCTATCAAAATGTTCCTGCGCAGGTTTGCCAAACGGAACATTATACCCCTGCTGTTTTCGAGGTAAGGCGCCACCAATATGTTTTTGCTGTAAGCAATTTGTGCCGATGGCCTGTAAAAACGCCCATATAACAACCCGGTAGCAAGCGCAAACACAAGCAAGCCCATCATTGATTCCACTGCGGCCACGCTGTTTGAAAACATGCCCTGCGGATAGATATGCCCGTATCCGACGGTTGATATGGTTTGTGCCGAAAAAAAGAAGGCATCCATAAAATGGTGAAAGGGCGAATTGCCCGATGTACCTCCGACAAGACTACCTGCACCAAACGAAGTATAAAGCAACGCGAATATGATATTAATTGCTATATAAGCGCTTACCACCATCAACCAGAATTTTTTCCAACTCATAGTAATCAGGGTATGGTAATTATTGGCGGTATTAAAAAAAGGCAAGCCTATGCGTTTTACATTCGGGCTGCCATCTTTATTAACCAGCGGCTGGTTTTTTATCACCGGCTGCGGGCCAAAGCCGAGGTCGTCTTCAGGGTTAATTTTTTGTTTATGTATAGCCATGGGTGGTTAATTGAGTTGATTTGGTGAATGGTTGATTAAGTAAATGAAATTTAATTGCAGCTTCTTTCTGACTTTCGGACTTTTCCGACTTTCGGACTAACTTATCAACTAACTCTGTAAAAATATCATTCTGCTTGCTTTTAGTAAAAACTATTTCCATATTTGTGCCATAAATAACGATGAAAACAATAAACAACAATTGGTGGTGGCTAAACGAGAGATCGTAAGGCAATTCCATTTTTTGTTTTTAAAATATACAGAAGGGTTGCCATTGCGGTAACCCTTTTTGTTTACCCCCCGGCCTCCGCCTAATGGCGGAGGAGTATTAGCGTGGTGGGTAGGAGAAATTGAAAATTTAAATTAAAAAAGTCCCTTCGCCAATTGGCGGAGGTCACGGGGCATATGAAACAGATATTAAACCATCTTTTTGAGAACAAAACATTTACGCGTGAACAGTCAAAAGAGATTTTGACTGAAATTGCCCAGGGCAAATACAACAACTCGCAAATGGCAGCTTTTATGACTGCTTATTGCATGCGCAGCATTACCGTTAATGAACTTGAGGGTTTCCGCGATGCGATGCTTGAGCTTTGCCTGCCGATTGATCTTCAAACAGGCGATTTAATTGACCTTTGCGGCACCGGCGGCGATGGTAAGGATACGTTTAACATCTCAACGCTGGCGTCATTTGTGGTTGCCGGCGCTGGCTATAAAGTGGCCAAACACGGTAATTATGGTGTTTCATCGGGATGCGGTTCTTCAAATGTGATGGAATTTTTGGGTTATAAGTTTACTAATGAAACTGACAAACTAAAGCGCAGTATGGATAGCTCCAATATTTGCTTTTTGCACGCCCCGTTATTTCATCCTGCCATGAAAACTGTTGCGCCTATCCGCAGGGAACTTGGCGTAAAAACTTTTTTCAATATGCTTGGGCCCATGGTTAATCCGGCAAAACCAAAAAATCAATTGGTTGGTGTGTTCAACCTTGAACTTGCACGTATCTATGCTTACCTGTATCAAAAATCGGATATAAAATATACCATTTTAAATGCTTTGGATGGTTATGACGAGATATCACTCACCTGCGATTTTAAAACTTTCAGTGCTGAGGGTGAAAAGATAAATAGTATAGAAGGCCTCGGGTTTGACAAATTAAACCCTAATGAAATTTTAGGCGGCAACAGTGTAAGCGAATCAGCAGAGATTTTTATGACTGTACTTAATGGCAGCGCCACCACGGCGCAAAACAATGTGGTGTTAGCCAATGCCGCATTGGCCATAAAAACTATCGCGCCTGAAAAAAGCTTTGCCGACTGCTTTGATGAAGCTGGTACATCGCTAACGGGCAAAAATGCATTAAAAAGTTTTAAAACATTGTTGGCTAATTAACGACCTATTAGATTTGACAACTTTTGAAAAGTTGTCAAATCTCTAATTGCAAAAAAATGAAAATAAAAGTCTGCGGTTTAAAAGATGGTGAAAATATAAAAGCTATATCAGCTTTGCGCCCCGATTATATGGGCTTTATTTTCTATGGCCCTTCGCCCAGGTTTGTTGGCGACCTGCCTGCTGAAGTATTAGATAATATCCCGCCCTACATAGAAAAAGCTGCGGTTTTTGTAAATGAAAAAGCAGAAACTATAAATACACTCGTCCATAAATATAATTTTGATATTATACAGCTGCACGGCGGCGAAAGCGCTGAATTTTGCGCTTTGTTTAAAGATAAAGTGACCGTATTTAAAGCTTTTGGAATAGACGGCGCTTTCGATTTTGAGCAGCTAATGGATTATGCCGATAGCGTTGACTTCTTTCTTTTCGATGCAAAAACCGAGATTTACGGCGGATCAGGCAATACATTTGATTGGACGATACTTGATAAATACAAACTAAACGTACCTTTCTTTTTAAGCGGAGGTATAGGCCCCGATAACCTTGAAGATGTGAAAAACATCAACCATCCTCAATTTTATGGTATCGATTTGAACAGCAAGTTTGAAACCGCACCAGGAATAAAAAATATTGAACAATTAGAACAAGCATTTGAAACCATTAAACAAACCCTATACAAATGAATTACGGCGCAAATGAACAGGGTTATTACGGAGATTTTGGCGGCGCCTATATCCCCGAGATGCTGTACCCAAATGTGGAAGAATTGCGGCAGCAATACCTGTCGATCATCAACGACGCGGATTTTAAGGCCGAATTTGACCAGCTTTTAAAAGATTACGTAGGCCGGCCATCGCCTTTGTACCACGCCAAACGGTATTCGGAAAAATATGGCGCCAATATATTTTTCAAGCGCGAGGATTTAAACCATACGGGTTCGCACAAAATAAATAACGCCATAGGGCAGATACTTTTGGCTATCCGCCTCGGCAAAAAAAGGATTATTGCCGAAACCGGCGCAGGGCAGCATGGCGTAGCAACAGCTACTGTTTGCGCATTAAAAGGCATTGAATGTGTAGTTTACATGGGCGAAGTTGACATGGCCCGCCAGGCGCCAAACGTATCGCGCATGAAAATGCTTGGTGCAAAGGTTGTTCCTGCAACATCAGGCAGCAAAACCTTAAAAGATGCTACCAACGAAGCTCTGCGCGATTGGATAGCTAACCCTGTTGATACCCACTACATCATCGGTTCGGTGGTTGGCCCCTACCCTTACCCCGAGATGGTGGCCCGTTTTCAGTCCATCATTTCACTGGAGGCAAAAAAGCAATTGAAGGAACATACCGGTAAGGAACTGCCCGAATATGTTATGGCATGCGTTGGCGGCGGAAGTAATGCTATGGGCATGTTCTATCATTTTTTAGATGACGAAAGTGTTAAGCTGGTTGCCGTTGAAGCAGCCGGCAAGGGGGTTGACAGTGGTCACTCCGCAGCCACCACTTTCTTAGGCCGCGAAGGTGTATTACACGGCAGCCGCACCATATTAATGCAAACAGATGACGGCCAGGTGGTGGAACCTTATTCTATCTCCGCCGGGCTTGATTATCCCGGTATTGGCCCGCAGCACGCGCACTTGTATAAGATGCATCGTGCGGAATATGTCAGCATTACCGATGATGAAGCATTGCAGGCTGGCTTGCTTTGCTGTCAGTTGGAAGGTATTATACCGGCAATTGAAACAGCGCATGCCCTGGCTTATCTTGAAAAAATGAAATTCAAACCGACTGATAATGTAGTCATCTGCATATCAGGACGTGGTGATAAGGATTTGGACACGTATATTAAATATTTTGGATATTGAGTAGTCCATGGTCAATGGTTGATAGCTCATAGCAGCTTCAGCCATGAACCATGAGCTATCAACTATGAACTAACGACATGAACCGTCTTAACCAGCTTTTCAATACAAAAAAGGATAACTTATTATCCATATACTATACGGCGGGATATCCAACGCTAAATTCTACCCTGGATATTGCCGAAGCTTTAGAAAAATCAGGCGTCGATTTCCTGGAGATTGGTTTCCCCTACTCTGATCCAGTAGCCGATGGGCCAACTATCCAGCACAGCTCCGAAAAAGCATTAGAGAACGGGATGACGCTTCATTTACTTTTTGAGCAATTAGCCGATCTGCGCAAACGCGTCACCATCCCTATCCTGTTAATGGGTTATGTTAACCCCATAGTGCAATACGGTGTGGAACGTTTTTGCAAAAAAGCAGCAGAACTTGGCGTTGACGGCATCATTGTGCCCGACCTCCCGATGTATGAGTATGAAAAGCTTTACGCTAAATACTTTATTGACAATAACCTGAGCAATATCTTCCTGGTAACCCCGCAAACATCCGAAGAACGTATCCGCAAAATTGATGGGTTAAGCAATAGTTTTATTTATTTGTTATCCTCATCATCCATTACCGGGGGTAATTTGAAAGTATCCGTCAATATCGAAGATTACTATAAGCGTATAAAAGCGATGAGTCTCAAAAATCCAGCTATTATTGGTTTCGGTATATCTGACAATAAAACTTTTACCAAAGCCTGTGAATATGCCAGCGGGGCTATAGTGGGCAGTGCATTTGTAAAGCTTTTAGGGGGTGATGGATATTTGGATAAGATACCTGAGTTTGTGAATGTTATAAGAGGCTAACATCGTTTAATTTCTCGCGAGCAATTTTCATATAATGAGTAATCTTATGAGTATCCGGGTCTAATTCAAAGGCTTTCTGTAATTGTTCTATAGCCTTGCTGTAGTCTTTAGTTTCCAAATAATATATACCTAAATTACGATATGCGTAAGCATCTTTGGCATCAATAGAAATAGCCTTATCTATATCGGTTATTGCGTCATTGTACAATCCTAATTTTATTTTTGAGAAAGCTCTGTTCGAATAAGCATAAGCAAATTCGGGGTTAATTTCAATTGCTTTATTAAAATCAGTTAAGGCATTAGTATAATTCTCGAAAAGGTTGTAGGTATAGCCTCTATTTGACAAGGAGTAAACATTATTATTATCTAAATCGAGTGACTTATTGAAATAACCTAACGCCAATTCATTTTCGTTCAGATTGGCTTCAACAACCCCTATATCAGAAAAGCAATTGGAGTTTATTGTTTGCCACATAGGCAAATCCATTAATTTCGTATAAAATTCTTTTACATCCACATACCTTTTTACGCTTAGATAGCTGTTTATTATTACATTTAATATTGCGTTATTAATATAATCAGGATTTAAGCCTTCAAACAGTTCAATAGCCTTATTATAATTTTTATTCTCATAAAATCTGTATGCTATTATTAAATTTTCCTTGTCATTTTTAAATTTTAAAAGTCTTTTAATTTGCTGGCCATCATTATAACTAAATGTCCCATCATATAGCAGAATTGGTTTTTCATTGGGGTATATATTTCTTAAATCAAATATCGCTGACAAGAAGAAAAGCAGTGTGAATAGTTTTAGAAATCCATTTAAATCAAATGAATAAACAATCCAAAGTGCTGCCGAGCCCAAGATTAATGAAAAAAGAGGACCCAGCAACAATATAATCAGCGTTTTAAATGTGGTTAAATTGTTTGGGGAATGCTTTACCATCCCTCCTCTCCATTTTAATGGATTCAGCACAAAGAAAATTCTGAACCTATTATTTAGTTTTATACTTTTTGACTTTCCAATATCCCCATATGAGCCAAGGAAAGCGGTGACTTTTTCTCTTGTGAAAATCATCGCCGGGATAGCATGGCCTAATTCATGAAATAAAGTTGTTAATAGCCTTGTTATTATCAATATAGATAAAAAGAGCGGTAGGATTACAGCAGGATAAACATAGCTATCGTTCATTCCAAAACAGGTTTTAAATAATATTAAAAATACGATAAAAAATGATTGATGCCTATAGCACTTACAAATACAACCCTAACTCTCTTACGTTCATTCGCAATTTCGGGCCTACCTCGTGCAACTTTTGTCAAACTGCAAAGCTCGTTTATAAAGCATTCAGGCACATTAAATTACCAAAAAAAAATTCATGAACCCATAAAAACAAAAAGCTATTTTTACTCATAAAATAAATTATTCTTCGTACCCGCCTTTTTCACAACCTTTATAATTGAAATACGTATGCATTTTATACTAAGCCCATACCCCCATGATAATCCCATTTTTGCAAAGGAAGTTCGGAGACATCACTATCTCCATGAAATTATACTTCACCGTAGGTATAATGGCGCTCCTTGTAACTATCGAATTATGTACCCTTTGGTTTGCTGTAGGTACGCTGTCTTCCGTCAGGTCATTTGTAAATGGCGAGGGCTTGTGGTCCAAGGCGCAAAAGGATGCGGTTTATAGCTTATTTATTTATGCACACTCGCATAGGGAAAAGGATTACCAGGCATTTCACGATTATTTGAAGGTACCGCTCGGGGACAATAAAACGCGTCTTGAACTTTCAAAACCAAAGCCTGATCTGGCAATTGCAAGACGGGGCTTTCTTGAAGGGCGAAACCACCCGGAGGACGTGGATGGGATGATAAAACTTATCACACGCTTTCATAAAATTTCGTATATCAACAAGGCTATCGTTATATGGGGGCAGGCCGAACAAAGTATGGAACAACTTATCACCATTAGTGATAAGTTGCATACAATGATAAATTCGAAGTCAGTTTCCCAGCCGGAAATTGATAAAGTGCTTGAACAAGCAGAGGTTTTAAATCGGCGGACTACCATACTTGAAGATGATTTTTCGTCTACCCTCGGCGAAGGGTCACGCTGGCTCGAAAACATTGTATTGCGATTATTGCTCACCTTATCGCTAACAATAGGGACAACAAGTATTTTGATAACAATTTCGGTGAGCCGCGGTATTGAAAAAGGCGTTCGGGCAATAATTACCGGTGCATCCCTGGTAGGTAAAGGCTTGTTAAATACGCGGGTAAAGGTTTATTCGCGTGATGAAATTGGTACGCTGGCCACTTCATTTAACCAGATGACCGACACGCTTGAACACAATATGCGCCATATTCGCGAACTTAAAGAGGCTGAAGAAAAGCTCAAAACCGAAAAGGAAAGGGCTGAAACATCAGAAAAAACAAAACAGCTTTTCCTGGCCAAAATGAGCCACGAGATCCGTACCCCGATGAATGCCATACTTGGTTTCGCAAGGTTGCTTGAAGAGACGCTTAGCGTTAAAGAGCAACAGGAATATATTCACATCATTATTAAGTCGGGCGACGATTTGTTGGTTATTTTAAATGATATTCTTGATTTCTCAAGGATGGAAGCCGGCAAAATCACTATTGAAAGTGTTCAATTTGATCTTAGGGATATTATTCATACCACCATCCTGATGATGGATTCAAAAGCAAAACAAAAGGGCCTCGATATAAAATATCATGTGGATAAAGTTGTACCGGAAGTAATCCTGGGAGATTCCGTAAGACTGAACCAGGTAATGTTGAACCTTGTTTCGAATGCTATAAAATTTACTGAAAAAGGGAGTATAACTATTTCGGTAACCTGTTTAGAGCAAAATGACGATACTATTTTGCTCGACTTTAGCATTAAAGACACAGGCATGGGAATCCCGCTTGCAAAGCAAGAGAGAATTTTTGAAAGTTTTGAACAGGTAACAAATGATGCGTCCCGCAGGTTTGGCGGCGCAGGGCTGGGTTTAAGTATTGTAAAACAACTGGTAAGTTTACAGGACGGGGAAATATTTGTGATCAGTAAACCTGACCAGGGATCGGATTTTCATTTCCGATTGTCTTTTTTAAAGATATCTGAAGCAGCAAGTAAAGCTATTCCCGAAAAGGAGGAAACACTGATTGAAAGTGGTAAGGGCATCCGTATTTTAGTTGTAGAAGATAACCAGTTAAACCAGATGCTGGTAATTAAAGTGCTAAAAAAACAGGGTTTTGAAACTGATGTTGCCGAAAATGGCTTAATCGCATTGGACAAACACCAAAATAATAATTTTGACATCATCCTGATGGACCTGCAAATGCCGGAAATGGATGGCTATGAAGCCACGCAAAAAATACGGAGCTTAAAGCCAGATAAAAAGGACATTCCCATTATCGCCATGTCAGCGCATACGTTTAAAGGTGAGTATGAACATTGTATAGAAACAGGTATGAATGATTTTATTTCGAAACCGTTTAACACAAAAGAATTGTATGAAAAGATATTCAGGCTTTTGAGAAAAAATTTACAGGAGCCCTATCATAGTTGAATCTCCGGTCACAGGTACAACTCCAATTCCCCTTTACCTTCACGTATAACTTCAAAATCACCCTCGGTACAATCAACCACCGTCGAAGGGATATTTTCGCCATAACCGCCATCTATAACAATATCTACAAGGTTTTCATATTTCTCGTGGATCAGCTCGGGGTCTGTTGAATATTCAACGATTTCGTCATCATCTTTGATAGAGGTTGAAAGTATGGGGTTGCCCAATACCCTTACAATTTCACGGGCAATGTTATTGTCAGGCACCCTTATACCAACCGTTTTTTTATTTGAGCTTAATAGTTTGGGCACATTATGACTGGCATTAAAGATAAAGGTAAATGGCCCGGGCAAAGCTTTTTTCAGTACTCTGAAGGTCGCATTGTCTATCGGTTTTATATAATCCGAAATATGACTTAAATCATAGCAAATAAACGAGAAATTGGCTTTTTCGGGCTTAATGTTCCTTATCCTGCAAATGGCCTCAATGGCTTTATGATTAGTAATATCGCAGCCAAGTCCGTAAACCGTATCCGTAGGATAAATAATCAGCCCGCCTTTACGCAGTACTTCCACCACCTGTTCGATAGCTTTTGGGTTAGGGTTTTCAGGGTAGATTTTGATTAACATTTTTTAATTTCGGATGTCCTGATTTCGGATCTCGGAATTTCGATTTCGGATTTATAGGAATTTAGAATATAACTTATGCATAAATACGCTAAAAATCCGGAAACGCAACTTTGAAATTCTTAACAATTTAAATTTCAAACTAACATTCCCGGATCTTATTAAATCGCAAGTCAAAAATTCCGAAATCGAACATCCGAAATTAGGAGTGTTCGAAAGATTTGAATTGCCGCCAAAACTCCGTCCAAGGGGAGGGGCGCGGTGGGCTGTGAAGTGGCGGGGAGGGGTTTCACCGCCATGTTTGTGTACGATAACCATTGAAAAGGTTGTCTAAATAGTTCGCTAAACCCCTACCTCCGCCTTCCCCCAAGGAAGGAATCGCACGTTGCCACAGCTTTTTAAAATCTTTCGAACACTCGTAATCCGAAATCCGAAATTAATTAAGCTTGCTTCGCAAACTGGATATTAATAACCAGCTTTATATCTTCACCAACCACTACCGATCCTGCTTCGGTCACGCCATCCCATACCAGGCCGAAATCTTTACGGTTAATTTTCCCGGTAACTTCAAACCCAGCTTTGGTATTTCCATAAAAATCATTGGTTGAACCACCGTATTCCGCTGCAAGCTTAACCGATTTGGTAATACCTTTAACAGTTAGGTCACCTACCAGGTCATATTCATCCTCGTCAGTTTTTTTGAATGATGTCGATTTAAAAGTGATCTGCGGATATTGCGCTGCGTCAAAAAACTCAGGCGATTTTAAGTGCTCATCCCTTTGACTTTGGTTAGTATCGATACTATCGATATTTAATGCAAAAGATATTTCTGCATCCTCGAAATCATCATTTACAGTTTCCAACGAACCTTCAAAGCTTTTGAAGAAGCCGGTTACTGTTGAAATAACAAGGTGTTTCACCTTGAATTGAACTTCGGAGTGCATTGGGTCTATAGCCCATTTAGTTGCTGTTGCCATGTTTTTATTTTTTAGATTGTTTTATTTGATAACAAATGTAAATAATAGATGTTTAAACATTTAATTTGTTTATTAATATTACATTTGTTTAACAATGCTAAAAAGATAACGGCATGATGCCCGTTTTGTTGGTATAATTCTTTTTTAATTATTATTTAACCATAAGGCCAGCCAGTATCCTATGGAAATGGTGCGTCCCCTGCTCCCTTGTTACCGAATAGCGCCCTTGTTTATAAAACCGGGACTTAACACCGCGCTGTACATTTTCAACAATTTCTTCATCCTCTTTTTCTACTTTATCAAGGCCTGCACCAGCCCCTTTATTTAATTTGGAAGCATCCCAAACGTATGAAAAAAATTTCACCCTGCATTCTCCGGGTGAAACAGGTTCAACCACATTTACAGATAAACCCCAGGGATAAAAATTAAACATCATATTGGGAAACACCCAGAAATAATAAGCCGCCACGTTTTTACCGTAATCAGGCGAGGTAACTGGCAGATCAAAACAGTTTTCAGGGGTTTTAGCCAGCCCTAATTGCAGGCTTGAGTAAGGAAAAAATAGTTCGGTGGCATATTCGCCATAATCGATTACCGCATTTAAGCCAGCATGTACAAAAGGGATATGGAAACCTTCGAGATAATTTTCGCAATACAATGCCCAGTTGGCTTTTACATTAAATACACGGGACGATGTAGGCTCAAATTTAAAATCTTCCAGCGGCATCCAGCTTACTCTTTCCATCATCTCCTTAAAAATAACCTCAGCTGGTGCGAGGCCGTGTTGGGCATCAATTGATGTAAACAGCAATCTGCCCCATTTAAATAGTCCCAGTTTCGGTAAATCATCTGCTTCAGTAGGAAAGTTTTCAACCTCTTTAAATTCCGGCATCGAAACAAAATGCCCATCGAGATTAAACATGCGGCCATGGTAGCGGCACCGCAGGTTATTTAGCTTGCAGGCCTTTTCAGCAACCACATTCCCCCTATGGGTGCAAACATTCGATAATAAGTTTAACGCTCCTGTTTTATCTCTTGTTAATAACAGCGGCTCGTCAAGGTATCCTTCAAGCAGTGCAAAAGGGTGTACATCACCGATTTCATTTACCAAATCATCATGACCAATAAACTGCCATGATGATGCAAATAGCTTTTCTTTGCATTGTTCGAAAACTTCAGGGCTGTTATAAAAATCAGCGTTGATGGTTTTTGCTTTGGCGATATCGGGGTCAACAAAATAATCGGACATGGTTTTAATAGCGTCTGTAAAAAATTTGATGGTAAATTAAACAACTTGGTTGAAATTAAATAAAGACCGGCCGGAAATAATCCCACATTTGACAACTTTTGAAAAGTTCTCAAATCTAAACGGTTTGCCACGCTTATATTTGCACCATGCTACCATCGCCACCTGCGCACCGCACACGCCCCGTATTTAAAATAGCTGCCATCGATGATCAGGAAAAATTTCAACCCCTGCCCCCGCCCACAGGCCAATACCCGTACCATCTTGATATAAAAAATTTATTGCCAGGCCTGCCCGCCAACAAAATGGTATTTCATATGGCCGGGGATACCGGCGGGTTAATTTCGCCGATATTTAAGCACCAGGTGGCAAATGCGATGATACAACAATGTACCGGGGCAGCATCGCCGGCAGATAGTCCGCAATTCTTTTTTCACCTCGGCGATGTCGTTTATAATTATGGGGCTGCCGAAGAATATTATCCGCAGTTTTTCGAGCCGTATGCAAATTATCCAGGCGCAATATTTGCAATTGCAGGCAACCATGACGCTGATGTTTACCCGTTAGGCCCCAACCCGCCACGAAGCCTGGACGCATTTATGCAGGTTTTTTGCGATAGCGAAAAGCGCCCCGTCCCTTTTGCACATGATAGCAACAGGCAAAGCAATATTCAGCCTAATGTTTACTGGAAGTTAGATACGCCACTTGCTGACATCATTGGCCTTTACAGCAATGTGCCCAGGTTCGGAGCTATCACTGCTGAACAAAGGGAGTGGTTTATAAAAGAACTTAAAGGCACTACTAAAAACCGGGGTGAAAAGGCGCTGATCATATGCCTGCACCATGCGCCGTATTCGGCAGATACCAATCATGGATCCAGTATACATATGCAGCATTTTTTAAATACAGCTTTCGAAGAAACAAACATTTATCCCGATGTTGTTTTTAATGGGCACGTGCATAATTACCAGCGATTTAGCAAAACGTACAAAAATGGAAAAACCATCCCTTTTATAGTTGCAGGTGCTGGCGGCTTCGCCGATCTGCATAAAATAGCACAGCCAGCCGATCCTGATTTTCCAGACGACAGCAGCCTTCTTGATAACGTACACTTAGAGAACTATTGCGATCATACACACGGCTTCCTGAAAATAACCATCGAAAAAACGACAGAACGTTTTACACTCGATGGAGCGTATTATACCATTAACAATACGGAAAACAATAACTCATCAGCATCATTATATGATTTATTTACTGTAAATATCCCCTCTGCCGCCCCCGCAGTTTAATCCTAAAACAACAAACAACTATCAACTATTCACCCATTCAACTCGATAAACCACTCACCCATTCAATCAAAAATGGGGATTATTAATCCCAAATATGAGAAAGTTATCCCCCTTTATTAACAATATAACAATTTTGAAAATATTTGCCCAATACATTTCCGGCTGCTATTATGGGCCAAAACATAGTCATTTTAATAGATTTCGCTTTATAAATTTATATTTTCTTAGTTTTCGCTATCTTGGTGCAGTAAATGGGCCAATTTGAGGCTGCCACACCGTAATGTTAAAATGATATGGAATGTTTGGCTTATTTATTGCCAATAATTGATATTAATAAAATTATGAAAAGACTATTAATTATAATTTCTTTTTTACCATACCTGGCTTTTGCCCAAACAGCTGACCAATATTTCAATAGCGGCAATCAGAAAGCAGGGCAAAAAGATTATAAAGGTGCTATAATAGAATTTACTAAGTCTATTCAGCTGAATAACAGAAATGTAAAAGCTTACTTATACCGGGGAGATGCCTATACCAATAGCGGCCAGTACCAACCGGCTGTTGACGATTATGGCAAAGTTATTGAAATGGATCCCGGCTACGCCAACGCTTATTACTACCGTGCAAATTCAAACAGTAACATAAAATTATACGCAAATGCTATTGCGGATTACACAAAAGCTATCGACCTGGGTCTCAGAACAGCTGAAGTGTACCACTATCGGGCCAATGCAAAAGTTAATTCGAAAGATTATGCAGGGGCTGTAGAAGATTTTACCCGCGCCATTGATATAGCATCGGCCAACCCTGAATTATATGAGTATCGCGGAGTGGCCAAAACAAATTTGGGTGATAACAAAGGGGCTATAATTGACTATGATATTGCGCTAAAGATAAACCCCAATAACGCCGATGTATATTATTACAGAGCAAACTCAAAAAGCACCATTGCTGATTTTCCAGGTGCACTTGCTGATTATAATACTACCCTCCGTATGCACCCGGCAAATGCCGAAGCTATGATGTACCGCGCCAATACAAAATCAGACATGATGGATTTTAAAGGGGCTATAGATGATTATAAAAAGGCAGCAGCGCTGAATCCACACCTTCCGAATCTATATTATTACCTGGCACAGGCGGCCAGTAAAACTGACGATAACAAAGAAGCGATTGAATATTTTGACAAAGCTATCATAAACGACCCGGCAAATGCCGAACTGTACATGTATCGTGGAGTTTCGAAAAATAATTTGCATGATACTACAGCAGCAATGGCCGATTTCAACAAAGCGATAGCACTGAATCATCAATTTTCAAAGGCTTTTCAAAAACGCGGGGACTTAAAAATATCACTTAAAGACTACCATAGCGCACTGCTGGACGGCGACTCGGCAATTATGTACGATTCAGATCATGATGGCTATGCTTATGTAACCCGCGCAAAAGCCAAATCTGCTTTGCAGGATACCACGGGTTCGCTGACCGATTATAATACAGCCATACAGGAAAATGCTAAAAACGTTGAGGCGTATACAGGTCGTGGAGAAGTAAAATCCATGAAAGCCGATTATCCTGGTGCTATTTCCGATTTAAACAAGGCAATAGAGTTGTTTGCCGGTAACTCATATGCCTATTCGGTGCGTGCAAAAGTTAAGAGTAAGTTGGGAGATAAAAGAGGTGCTATAGCAGACTACAGGCGCCAATTGGAGCTTGACCCTAAAAACGGGGAAGCACAGCTAAGGCTTAGCAGGGAATTGATAGCAGATCATCAAAACTCCGAAGCTTTAGTTTTTCTGAATAAAGTGATTACCCCATCAGTAAAAAATGGGAAGTTTTACGTCGAACGTGGTATAGCCATGAGTAACCTTGGCGATAGCAAGGGCGCCATTAATGAATTTAACAGAGCAATAGCCATCGATTCAAATACAAGATCAATAGCCTATGCCAACATCGGCAACATGAAACTTCAGCTAAAGGATTATGACGGCGCTGCCAAAGCACTGGCTATGGCCATTACAAAAGACCAGAATAATGATGACGCCTACTTTTATCGCGCGAATTTAAAAATGATACAAAAGAATTATGAGGGTGCTGTATACGATTATATTAGTGTGTTACTGATAAACCCCGACAATTATAAAACCTACGCTTACCGCGGCCTTGCCGAGAGTTACACACTTGATACAGCGGGCATGCGCACAGACTTTATACAAGCAATAAAGCTAAGCCCGAAAGATGAAACCACTTATATCCTTCGTGGTGAGGCGAAGATAAATTCAAAAGATATCACCGGCGCTTATAAGGATTTCAACACTGCAATTGAGCTAAACCCAGGTAATCCTGATGCATGGTACAACAGGGGTTTCGCAAAAATAAATGAGAATGATAACAGCGGCTGCAATGATTTAAAGAAAGCCCTTGAGCTTGGATCGAGGGACGCGCCGGATGCTATTAAGAGGTATTGCAAATAGGCTTTCCTTATTTCGGAATCCGGATTTTCGATTTCGGATTGGTTTGATTTTGAAATTGAAATTTTAAGTATTGCGCCTTTAGTTCCTAAATCCGAAATCGAACATCCCAAATTAGAAATCTCTTAAAAGTCGTCTTCATAATTCACTTTTCCGTTTGATAATTTTACGTAATCAACAGAACCTGTTCCCTGGAAAGTAAAATCGAAGCCAATAATTTTTGACTTGATGATATCCTTATTAACGGAGTAAACCAGTTTATCATTAATGAAAATTTTGGCTTTGCGGTTTTTTGATTCTATCCTTACTTTCACAAATGAGTTAAAATCAACCCCAAAAGCAGAGAGATCTTCCTGTTTTCCAGATGTGTAAAAATTTGTAAACAGCAGGTCGATATTTGAGATGCAGCCTTTGGTGCATAGAGGGATACCTACCGCTGTGCCCTCACAAAGAATGTATAATCTCGTTTGTTGGCATATAGCTGCCCCTACGTGGTAGTCGTTTTTAACCGAAGTCTCAAAAACAAAATCATCGCTATATATCTCGCCAAAGTCTGTCACGTTTGAGTACATTACCGTTGGTGGCTCGGGCTGCATTTTTACGTTTCGCGACTGGATCTGATCAACCGATAACGACATTTTTCCATCAGCTATCGCTTCATCCTTACTAAAATAAATAGGCACCGGCGATTGCGTAAGTATTGGCAACCATCCGTTTGATTTTATCAGCAGCCTGTGCATACTCACAATTTTGCCGCCTACAATAAGTTTGGCCTTGTAGTAATCGGGATAATAATAGATAGAAGTGTGCTGGTGCTGATATTTAGATACTTTAACCTGTAAATGAGGATCCCAGGATTGCTGTATAATAACAGAGTCGGTAGGCGCCTTGGTGGCGTCGTAATTAAAGATAACTGAATTTGGTAAACCCTCGGAAACTACTTTCTTGCTACTGAAAGAATAATCGTTATTGTTAACATTTGGATGATACCATTTAAGCAGTATTATTACCAATACGGCCGCAACCGGGACAGCAACGAGTAAAAACGTTTTTAAAATCCTGTAATTCTTTTTTTGCGGAGACTTTACCGCTACATGGTGACCGTTAATGTAGCTCCCGTTAATTACAATATCTTTTTCGTTTTTTGTGCCTGCACCGCCATTAGCATTTTGCGATTTAAAGTCCCTCCAATTTTCATAACCTAAAAATTGGACAAGCGTGTCAAGCGTATGCGTATTGGGCAGGCTGTCGTATTTTACTTTTCCCCAAACTCTTTTTAAGGTTACATGGCTAAGCGCAACGCCGGTACGTTCCTGTATTTTCTCGCTTAATATTACAAAATCCTGATTCGTCCAATCATTACTATCGCCCCAACCCGTGTTGGATTCATACAATTCTATTGTTTTTTCTATCAGAAACTCATCTGTACTCATATCACAAAATCAATTATTCAGACAAAAATATAACAGATTATCACACGGTTTAGCTTGTTTCAACTTGTACTAACTTGTACATGCTGTGAATAGCTTTATTAAACAACACTGCATAATTTTGTGTTTGGGTTGATAAAAAAAAGCTTTTGCTGCCAATAATAAACCACAATTTACAAAAAATATAAATAATGGGCAAAAGCTTTTTTTGTGCTGAAGGTTTAGGACATGGAAATTATTTATAAGGTATCTGCTGCAACTATTTTTAAATAAGGCCACTCTTTTAGCTTATCAAGCGCACCACCCATAACCATTATTATGTAATAACTAATTTATTTGCCATGCCTTATAAAACTATATACCGGTTTTTTTTATGGCTCCTGCTTTTAAACAGCTTCCACTTACCCGTTCATGCACAGTATTTTGACATAACCGGCCATCAAAAAAGGGTACATATTCCATTCAGGATGATCAGGAATATGGTGGTGATCCAGTTAAAAATAAATAACAAAGGGCCGTTCAACTTTATAATGGATACTGGCGTTGGCCTGATGATTATTACCGACCCGCAATTGATAGATTCAATCAATATCCCGAGTAAACGTATTTTAAAACTAACGGGCTGCGGCGAAGGAGATGCTTATGATGCTTACATTACCTCAACCTTGCGTGTAGATATACCGGGTTTAACCAGCTATAATGTTGCGGCGGCTATACTTAAAGAAGATCATTTTGGGTTATCCAATTATGCCGGAATGCCCATTCATGGCTTATTGGGATATGAATTTTTTAACAACCTGGCTGTAAAAGTAAGTTTCAGCGATTCTACTATCACCGTTTACCGGCCAAAGGACGAGCATTTATTTAACAAAGGGCAAAAAATACCGATGACGGTTGAAGACCACAAACCTTACATTGAGACAAATGTATATATGCCCGATGGGAGCGTGAAGCTTAGAAAATTGGTGGTGGACCTTGGCGCCGGGCACCCCCTATCGCTCGAAAACATGGTAGACTCCCACGAACTGCCAAAGAAATCTATCCCTGCTAACCTGGGTATGGGTTTTAACGGGCCTGTAAATGGTTATATAAGCCGTATTAATGAAATTGAGTTAGGTAAATACAGGATAAAAAACCTCATCTCTTCTTTTCCGGAAGATGATTCGTCGAAAAAAAGATTGCGTGAAAATCGTGACGGTAACCTGGGCATTGGCTTGCTTAAAAAATTTGATATCGTATTTGATTACCCCGGCCACGCCATATATTTAAAATCGGGCCAGAATTTTAGCGAACCATTTGAGCATGATATGAGTGGCCTGGAGTATTATGCCGGCGGCGATGATTATAGCCATGTTATTATTAGCCGCGTTGAGCCCGGTTCGGCAGGCGACGAGATTGGGTTGGAAAAAAATGACGAGATATTAGCCATTAACCTCATACCAACCGCCAAGATGAGCCTTGAACAGATCGACAATATATTCAAATCGCAAAACGACCGCAACCTGCTGCTGGAAGTTTATCACGATAAAAAGCATGACAATGTGATATTGACGCTAAAGCGAAGAATTTAGTTTGAATGCGGAAGTCGGAATGTCAAATGCGGAATAAGAAGCGTTTTGATTTTGAAGGTGAGTAATATTCCAAACATTAAAATCATTCCGCATTTGACATTCCGACTTCCGCATTTAGTTAACTTCCAACTGGTCCTTCGTCGGGAATACCGGGAAAACGCCGTGCGGCTCGCTTTGGTACCAGAAAACTACAGATGCAATGTCATCCTGCAATGGCATGTAGCGGCCATCGCTATGCCATCCTAAATCCTGTATGGTAACTTTAAGGTCTTTTTCGAAGCGGATGGGGTCGGCAATATGCCAGCGGTACAGGCCAAAACGTTGAGCAACACTGTAATGCCCATCGCCCCTTATAACTTGCGGAAGGCCAGTGTACGGGCCGCTAAACTCTGTATATTCGCTAACTTCGCTGCCATCTGGTTTTTTACGCTGGCTATCAAAATCATATGCGCCGTTAAAATAGTCTTCAGTGCCTGTGCCATTAATTGTCGGGAACTGCGTGTCGCCGTCCATGTAAAATTTTATTTCCCCTTCGCCCCACCAGCCATTTTTATTTGAGCCGTAAGCCAGGTAGGTCCCCACATATTGTCCTTTCCCTTTTATACTGTCAACCAGCACATAATCTTTTTTAAACGGCAAAGGGTTTACCCTACGGAACTGGGCATGGAAATAACCGGCATCTTTAGGTACTTCGGTTAATGTATAATCCACCTGGTAATACAGCACCATATCGTGGTTATCAATATTTTCCATAGTTATCCTGCATTTCTTGCGAAAAGGCATCGGCCAGTAACAATTAAGACCGCTGCCCGGGTTAACTACTACTGCCAGGGATTGTACCGCCGCAAACCTGCCCCATCCCATACAAAAGAAATCCCCTACAGGCACTTCAACCGAGGGGGTGGTTTCATCATCCCAATAAAATCGGAGGATCGAATAACGCCAGTTACCTGTCGGCGTCATCCAGATATGTTGAATAGCGCCGGAGCCGTCAATTTCGGCAACGGTATAAGTAGTATGCTTTTTTATAACTACGCTGGGGCTAACTTTCCATCCTTGTCCCAGCTCTTTTGATGGCCCCGAGCCGGTACCGGTAGTGGCCATACCGCCTTTGCCTTTTTCCCCATTAAAATTCTCGGGGCTTATCGAGCGGGTTTTTGCATCGGACAATCGGTATAAATTGCCGATGTTAACGCCCATCCCATTAAATTTTTCCTGTGCCCGTACAGATAATGCAATAAAGGCAACCATCAAAGCAAGTAAAACTGATCTTTTCATACCCAGTTATTTAAGTACATAAATATAATAAACAAACTTTTAGCTTTCCGCTTTTAGCTATTCAAATCGAGTTTATAAAAATCAATTGCATTTTGCCCCCAAAACATGGCCTGTTCATCCACTGATAATTTCGCGGTATAGTTTTTAACCACCGAAAGCATTTGCTGGTATCCGCCGGCAACATTGCAAACCGGCCAATCCGAACCGAACATTACGCGTTTTGTACCAAATGCTTCAAAAACGATGTCGAGATAAGGTTCAAAATCGACCAAAACCCAATTATACCAGTCGGCCTCGGTTATCATGCCTGATACTTTGCACCAAACGTTTTCATTCTTCGCTATGGCGCGTATACCATTAGCCCATTTTTCGATATTCTTATTTTTAATATCGGGCTTGGCGATATGGTCTATCACAAAACGATGCCCGCCAAATGTTTTTACAAATTGATGGGTATAGCCCAATTGATCAGGAAAAATCAATATATCATAGGTAAAGTCATGCGGTTTTAACGCGCTGATCCCTTTTGTAAACTGCGGATTTAGCATCAGTGCCCTGTCGGCCTCGCCCTGCAAAACATGCCGGAAGCCTTTTAGCTTTTTGAAATCTTTAAAATGCTCAAGGCGTTTGCCAATATCGTCAGCCCGGAGGTCAACCCATCCCACCACGCCTTTTATAAAATCGTGTTTTTTAGCAAGATCAAGTAAAAATTCCGTTTCGGCTTCTGATTGGTCGGCCTGAACTGCTATGCAGCCATCAATAAGTTGTTTTTCAAGGATCTGCTCCAGGTCTTCGGGCATAAAATCATGCTGTATTACCGACATAGTACTATCTATCCAGGCGTCCCTTACCTTGTCAAATTTCCAAAAATGTTGATGGCTATCTATTTTTATCATTTATTTTATGTGTAAAGGTTGTATGAGCCATTTACCACAGTAAAAGTTGCAAAAGCGTCCCCAATAAATTCCAAACAGCTATATCTCAGCCATTTTAACTATTTAACTTCATGCATTTGCCAGCGCCCTATCCAAATGTACATACCCTCCATCAATATAAACAAGCTGCCCGGTGGTATGGCTCGATCTTTCGGACAATAAAAACGCAGTTGTATTTGCTATTTCCTCGGCCGTCGTCATACGGTTACCTAACGGTATTTTAGCTTCAATTTCTTTCAATTTCCCTTCAGGATCGGGTAATGTTTTTATCCAGTTTTTATATAGCGGTGTCCAGCATTCTGCAACTACTATAGCATTAACGCGGATGCCATATTTCAACAACTCAACCGCCCACTCGCGGGTTAAAGCATTGCGCCCACCATTTGCTGCGGCATAAGCCGAGGTATTCCCCTGACCGGTATCAGCAGTTTTTGATGTGATATTAAGTATAGCACCTTTTGATTTTTTCAATTCAGGCAATGCAAAGTGCGCCATTAAGTAATAATGCACTACATTTTTATGCAACGAAGCCATAAAACGTTCGTAATTGCCGCTCTCTAATCCTACGCCGTCATTTACCCCTGCATTATTTACAAGCCCATCAATACGCCCGAATTGTTTTATTACCGCATTTACTGCATTTTCGCAGGCAGCAGGTTCGGTTAGTTCGGCAACAACCTGGAAGCATTTACCACCAGCGGCTTCAACTTCGCGTACCACTTTAAGATTGTCTTCTTCACTCCTGCCCACAATAACGGGAATGGCGCCTTCTTTTGCCAATACTTTCACTATGCCCTCGCCTATGCCTTTTGCCCCGCCAGTTACTATAATTACTTTGTTTGTTAGTTGTAAGTCCATTTTTTAAATTTTTTAATGCGCTGCTACCATCTCCACTTTTTTAACCTTCAGGTTTTTATAGGCGAAGTAAAATATATAGGTAAAACAAACAATAGGTACCAAATAAGCATATTGAATGTTGCTCATATCAGAAACTTTACCCATAATAGGCGGAATTGTGGCCCCACCAACTATGCCCATAATAACCAACGATGAACCCAATTTTGTTTTTGAACCCAACCCCCGAATACTTAGCGAAAATATTGTTGGAAACATGATTGACATAAAAAAGGCAACGCCTATTAAAGCGAATACTGAGAATTTTGCCTGAAGCGTAACGGCCAGTACCAGCAGAAATACATTTATTACACAATATGTTGCAAGTATTTTAACCGGATTAATAAATTTCATTAAAAAAGTGCCACTGAACCGGCCAACCATAAAACCTACGGCAGCGGCTGTAAGGAAGGCAGCGGCAGTTTTTTCACCCATACCTGCAGCCCGTTCAGAAAACCCAATGAAAAAGCCTAATACACCCGCCTGTGCCCCTACATAAAAAAACTGGGCAAATACACCTGTACGAAGTTGTTGCCTTGACAACAAGTTGAGTATTTTTTCAAGTAGCGACCTCTTTTCATCTTCAGGCGTTTCCATATCCTCCTCAACAATTTCGGGCAATGGTTTCCTGAATATAAGTATGGCCACTGTAAGTACCACCAAACCTATTATCAAGTACGGTATTTGTA
>JABDCF010000056.1:0-26557 GCA_013288235.1 Bacteroidota bacterium
TTCTATTCTTTCTCATCATTACTTCAGCTTCCTTCGCCCAGCAAATAAAACGCTTCAACCCGGATACAATCCTTACTGTTGTTATCGATTCGGCTGTAAACATCCATTCACACCATTTAAGTGCACAGGATTTTATTGATGCCGTACTTGCTGATACCGGTTTTTATAAGGCGTTTGAAAATATGAAAAAATATGATTTCGTTGCCGAAAACAGGATATACACGTATGATAAAAAGAATAAAGTTGACGGCAGGATTTACCGTAGAATACATCATAGCAATGTGAACGGCCAGCATAAAATGGACTATCTTGTGAAGGAGAACAGCGGCAACCTGTATAAAAGCAACGGCAAGTACCAGCTTTACACGGTAGAAATGTTCGACTATATTTTCATGAATGCCTATAATTCTGATTTTATTAAAGGCCCATCGTTGTCCGGTTCTGGTGGCAACGAGTCTTATAAAGATAAGTTGAAGACGCTGATATTTGCGCCCGGTCACAAGGTGAAGGGCATTCCCTTTATCAGCAGCAAAACGGAGATATTTTCGAAAGATATGCGCGGGTATTATTATTACCAGTTTGCCCGCGGTAAATACCTCGACTCTATCCCTGTGTACCGTTTCAGGGTGGTGAGGAAGCCAAGCGAGGCCGATAATGATGTGGTGATAAAAGAAATGACGACCATTTTTGATATGCGTAACTTCCAGATACTTGGCCGCTATGTCGACATGAAATACAGCAACTGGATATTTAGCTTTGATGTGCAAATGAACATTGAGCTTGCTAACATAAACGGCCAGCTATTACCCACAAAAATAACCTACCAGGGCAACTGGGACGTCCCATTCCATAAAACAGAACGCGCCAGTTTTTTAATAGTGCATAAGGATTATAAGAGGGAATGATTACACCGATTTTAAAATATGATTCCACAGGCAATAAACAAAATCTGTGAAATCACACTTCAAAATCGGTGAAATCAAAATGTAATCGGTGAAATCAAAATATAATCGGTGAAATCCTATTTAATTTCCTTCAACATCTCCTTCACCGCTGCTTCCAGTTGCTGGTCTTCGCCGGCAAGTTCATTGTTGTAATCGTTGTTTACTTTAATATCCGGTTCCAGCTGGTGGTTTTCGGTGGCGTGGGTTTCGTTCATGCCATAAGTTGCCACCATTGGGATACCAAAATAAATGGTATTATCTATCTGGGTTTCCCACCAAACGGCGGTGCCTGTACCGGCCACCGGCATACCTATCAGTTTGCCTATTTTTAGTTCCTGGTACACATAAGGGAAGATAAATGCATCCGAATAATTGCACTCGCTTATTAGTACGCAGCTTGGTTTTGTCCACTTGTTAAGCGATTCGCCGCCCAGCGTTTTATTACTTTGCGGGCGCAGGGTTAAATATTCCTTACCACTTAAAAATGTGGCCAGGTCATCATGAAGCCAGCCGCCGCCGTTAAAGCGGGTATCAACTATCAGCGCTTTTTTATCGATGTTGCGGCCCAATACCTTATCAAAAGTAACACGGAAGCTCGGGTCGTCCATGCTTTCTACATGCACATAGCCCACCTCGCCTTTTGACAGGCTATCGGTCAAAAACTCCATACGTTTTGTCCAGGCGGTATAACGGAGGTCGTAACTTTCCATGTTAGGATCTATAGGTTTTACAACCTCCTG
Source organism: Bacteroidota bacterium (assembly GCA_013288235.1). Taxonomy (GTDB): domain Bacteria; phylum Bacteroidota; class Bacteroidia; order Sphingobacteriales; family Sphingobacteriaceae; genus Mucilaginibacter. Next base: position 1,685 of record JABDCF010000056.1, read on the forward strand.
GTACTGTTCATTTGTTTTTGGGTCGTGGAAGTTGATCTGGGTAAACTTACCGGCCTTACGGTTCAATAATTTTGCCCAATCCGCATCTGCTGTTATGGCTTCGCCATCAATTTTATCTATCACATCGCCTTTTTTCATTTTTGTGCTGCCAACATTAAAGGGGCCGCCAGCAATAATGTCAACCACTTTAAGGCCATCGCCGCCTGCCGCATAATCATAAAGCAAGCCTAAAGATGCGGTCTGGTCCCTATCAGGAAAATCAGGAATATAGCCGCTGCCTGTATGCGATGCATTCAGTTCACCTAAAAACTCGCTTAAAAGCACTGTAAAATCGTAGTTATTATTAATGTGCGGCAAAAATTTGGCGTAGCTATCATGATAATATTTCCAATCTACCCCCTGTAGCTTAGGGTCAAAAAATTTCTTTTGTACTTGTTTATATACATGCTCAAAAATATAATCCCTTTCGGCTGCCGTGTTTAGCTCCATGCTGGTATTGATATGCACGGGGGTAACTTTGCCGTCATCAACACCAACCTTCATAATATTGCCGCCAGCCAGTACAAACAATGTTTTACCATCGTTACTCATTGCTAATGAGCCATTTGGGGCATCCATTTGGGCAAGCACCTTAGTTTCGTTGGTGCGCGGCATGGTTACCCAAAGGTTGTAGCCTTTTTCGTAACGGGCGAGGTAATACAGCTTTTCGCCGTCCAGCGAAAGCTTCTGATCGGCTATATCTGCCGAGCTAATAGTTAACCGCTTGCTGCGGTTGTCAAGGTTGTCAACATTGGGCACAAAATCGGGGACTTTTGTTTTTGTGGTGTCCTTTTTACCTTTTTTGGCTTTTTCTTCATTCTTCTTTATTTCTACAGAATCCCTTTTGTCCTGTTCGTTGCGTAGAGTAAGGTCGTCCTTGCTCAGCTGGTATTTATCCCATGTGGCCTGGTCGAAAAACATCCCGAACACATCCGACATGCTGCCACGGCTCAGGTTCTTCATGCCTTTTTTGTCCGATGCGTAATACATCATTTTGCCACCCATACCAAATTGAGGTTCGCCGTTGTTAAATCCGCTTTCGGTTAAGTTGATACGCTGCCCGCTGCCATCGGCCTTAAACAATACTACCTGGCTGCTGCCAAAACGACCCTCGTTTGATTGCGCCAATATATATTTGCTATCCGGCGACCATGCGAAATATTGGTCGCCATCCTGGTACGAAAAATTTACGCCTTCGGGGATCAGCGTAGTGGATGTTTTGCCTGCAATATCAAACACCTTTATAATATTCCGTTCTTCCAAATAGGCTATTTTTTTGCCATCCGGCGAGTAAACCGGCTGGAACTCATCTTTAGCGGTAGCGATAACCGGCTCTGTTTTAAGCGTGGTTGAGGCATAAAAATAAGGTTCGTTTTTGTTGGCGATAGAAGTTTTATAAATATCCCACGACCCATCCCGCTCAACAGAATACAAAATACTGCGTCCATCAGGACTAAACTGTATCATCCGTTCCTGGTAGGGCGTGTTGGTGACCCTTTTGGTGGAAGTCCCATCGGCGGAGGTGGCAAATATTTCGCCCCGGTAAACAAAAGCAACTTCCTTCGCATCCGGCGAAACAGCCATTTCGGTAACATCGCCGGAAACCGGGATGGTTTTTACCTGGTCGCCGTTAAAGTCAGCAGTCGCGGTGATGGTGATTTTTTGCGGTTGGCCGCCTTCTTTCAGGGTATAAACTTCGCCTGCCTGTGTAAATACAAAGGTGCCATTATCAGCCCTTGATAAATTGCGAACGGGATCTTTTTCAAAAGTAGTTAACTGGGTGATGGCGTTTATATCCGCTTCTGAAGAACCATACAGGTTCTGGTTGCCATTGCGTTCGCTCAAGTAATAAAATTTGTCACCCTCGCCCCAAACAGGTTCGCGGTCTTCGCCAATAAAGGGCGAAACTTTGGTGTAAGTGTTTTTTTTAGTATCGTATATCCAAATATCACGGGTTACCGCCGAGGTGTGGTGTTTGCGGTAAGGATCTTCGTAACCTTTCCTGTCCTGGAATATAAATTTATCGCCTGTTTTATTAAAATGTGCATATTCAGAACCTGCCGAGTTAACCATTAAACTGCGGCCGCCTTTGACAGGTACTTTATAAAGTTTTGTAAAATAAAAATCGAGCGGGAACCTGATGGATGTTGCTACATCATAACGGCCGGTACCGAAATAAACCGTTTTATCATCGGGCGAAAAATCGCAGGGGATATCCCTTGATGAGTTAAATGTTAGCCGGGTAGCGCTGCCGCCATTGGATGGCATAACAAAAACATCGAAATTGCCATATCGGTCTGATGCAAAAGCTATCGACTTACCATCGTGACTCCAAACCGGGTAGCCGTTGTACGAGCTGTTGATAGTTAAAGGCAAAGCTGTACCTCCGCTTGAAGCAACTTTAAATATATTGCCTTTATATTCAAAAGCAATCCAGTTGCCATCGGGCGATATGGAGGGCTGCTGTATCCATAATAAATGGTCCTGGGCAAATAGCCGGGTTAAAAAAACGCCGGAAACAAAAATGGTAAGTAATAATTTTTTCATCGTGTTGTAGATTAAGCGCCTAAATATAATCACAGATTTTTATTGATTTTTCACGTATGTTTATTTTTTAATGGAGTTCAAGAGCTCCGCCGTTTTTATGATTACACAGATTTAATCGTCACAAAATCAAAACAGGATCACAGATTTTTATTGATTTCTCTGATTACACAGATTTTAATTCCTGTTAAAAAATCATAAAAATCAATCAAATCAGCTTAATCAACGGTTCAGATTCCGCCGCCTGCTTTATCACCTTATTCCTCTCCCGCAAAAGCTTTTCCATATACCTACCCAAAAAAAGGAAATTAGCCAGCCTTCCCAACCACCCTAACGGTGCTTCAAAAATGAAAATATCCTTCATCATGGTTTCATTATTGATGGCATAAAAGAGGTGTTCGTGCCGTATGCTTTTAAATGCGCCGTCAATCATTTCGTCGGTAAAATGATTTGGATACTCAAATTCTGTGATCTTCGAGGTAAGATTTTGCCACACCCCCAAATGTTTTGCCCGCCAGGTAACTGTTTCGCCCAATTCTATCAAACCACTGGTACGGCCTGCAATGACTGTTTCGCCTGTTTGTTTGGTCGATTCCATATGCAGGTCGATGCTTCTGGCCATATCAAAGCAGCGTTGGATTGGGGCGTTGATGTTGGTGGATAGTTCGATGATCACAGATTTTTTTACTGATTTATTTGATTACACAGATTTAGTTCTCCCATGTGTTTCGCCTCACCCAACCCTCTCCAAGGGAGAGGGCTTTAGCTTCGCCCATCGTGAAATATTTTTTTTGAGCCCCTCTCCTTTTGGAGAGTGGTTGGGGTGAGGCGAGTATCCCACCTAATCACCAATTAACTAATCTCTACCTATGTCTCGCCCCCATAACAAAGGTTATCTCCCCGCCATTCATAATATCGGCATGGCTTATAAAATACCCGTTTAGCGGCTGGCCGTTCAGCAGTATTTTTTGAATATAAACGTTTTTATCGCTTTGGTTTTTTACGTTGATGGTAAAAATTTTGCCATTTTCTAAATTAAGGGTGGCATGATAAACCGACGGGCTGCCAATGGCATACTGATCTGAGCCCGGCGCTACCGGGTAAAAACCCAGCGCGCTAAAAATATACCAGGCGCTCATTTGGCCGGTATCATCATTGCCGCCAAGGCCATCCGGCGTGTTTTTGTACATTTTTACCAGGATCATCCGGATCTTATCCTGCGTTTTCCAGGGTTTGTCCGTCCAATCATATAAATAAGCATCGTGGTGCGATGGTTCGTTGCCATGCACATAGTTGCCGATGATGCCGTCCTTGGTAATGTCTTCAGTTTCAGCAAAATATTTATCGGGCAGGTTGTAGCTGAACAGGCTATCTATATAAGTTACAAACCGTTTGTTGCCGCCCATTGCCTGTATCAAGCCGGCCGGGTCATGTGGCACATACAGGGTATAATTCCATGCATTACCCTCGATAAAGCCCATGCCTATTGTAGTAAACGGGTCGAATTTTGTTTTGCGGAAAGTGCCGTCGGCCATTTTGGGGTGCATGAAACCACTCTTCGGGTCGAAAACGTTTTTCCAGTTTTGCGAGCGTTTGATGAAGGTATCATAAACATCGGTGCGGTTCAGTTTTTTTGCCATCTGGGCTATGCACCAGTCGTCATAAGCATATTCAAGCGTTGATGATACCGAGTTATCGTCCTTTTCATCGGGGATATAGCCCATGTCGTTAAAATAGCCTATGCCCTGGTAGTCGCGGTGGTTGGCAGTGGTAACGCAGGCATCGAGCGCCTTATTGGCATCAAAAGGGGCATTTCCCTTCACCACAGCATCGGCAAGTACCGAAACACTGTGAAACCCGCTCATGCACCAGTTTTCATTTGCAGAGTTGCTCCAGATAGGCAGCATATGCTCCGGACTTTGATCAAAATGGGCCATCATACTCTGTACCATATCCGAATTTCTTTTTGTTTCGATAATATTGAACAACGGGTGCAGCGCCCGGTGCGTATCCCAAAGACTGAAGGTGGTATAATTGGTAAAACCATCCGCTTTGTGGATATCCTGGTCGAGGCCTTTATAACGGCCATCGGCATCCATATAAACGGTGGGGTTTATCATGGCATGGTACATCGAGGTATAAAAGTTTTCTTTATCGTCCTTGCTGCCCTCAATCACAATTTTATGCAGCTCGGTTTCCCATAATGCCTGGCCATCATTTTTTACTTTTTCAAAATCCCATCCCGGCACTTCAGTTTGCATGTTGTTTAATGCGCCATCTATACTTACAGGGCTTATGGCCATTTTTATTTTTATTTTTTCGCCTTCGCTGGTTTTAAAATCAAACCAGGCTTTCATTTGCCGGCCAGCTATCTCCGGGAAGTTTTTTACATGATTGAACTTACCCCAAAAGCCGCCGTAAACCTCACGCTTGGAATAGTTTTTATAGCCCATTTGTATAAAAGGCTTGTTGAAAGTCATGGCAAAATACAGCGTACGGGTTCGCGCCCAGCCATTGGTGATGCGGTAGCCGGCTACTGTGCTGTCGTTAACCCTGCGCATATATACCCAAACATTTTTATCAGGATAATTATAAATGCCCGCCATCAAATCCAAAATAATATGGGCATCATCCGATTTTGGGAACGTATATTGATGAAAGCCTACCCGGGTGGTGGTCGTCATTTCGGCAACAATGTTACTGGCATCCAGCTTAACTTTATAATAGTTGGCTTCGCTTACTTCATTGGCATGTGAAAAACCCGAACGGTAACCGCTGCCCGGTTTATCGGCCGTGCCGGGGTTTAGTTGCAGCGGGCCAACTGTTGGCATAACTAAAAAGTCGCCCAAATCAGAGTGCCCGGTGCCGCTAAAATGGGTATGACTAAAACCTACTATTGTTTTATCATCATATTGGTAACCTGCGCAATACTTGTAAACATCGGGATTGTAATGGCCGTTCAGTTCGTAACCCGGTGTATCTGTTTCAGGACTAAGCTGTACCATCCCAAACGGCACCGTAGCGCCCGGGAACACATGCCCCATCCGCTGTGTGCCGATGATAGGCCTTACATATTGTACCAGTTTTTCGTTTGATTTTGTTTGCGCTGTTGCCATAAAAGCGGAGCAGCTAAAAAGTATGGCCAGTATTTTTTTCATTTTATTAGGGTCAGTTATAAAGGGTCAAATATAAAAGGATTGTTGGATTGTATTTAGATAAGGGTCGACAATCACAAACGTATTACCGTATAGTGATGAATTTAAAACTTTGAGTGTTCGCAACAGCGCAAAATCGGCTTTTGTCATTCTGGAGCTAAGCGAAGAATCTTCTGCGCCCTGCAATAACACGTTATGCATAGTCCGCTACACATGTAGTAGAATATCCCTCGCACTGCCCGGGATGACAAATGTTATTCCCAGGATGACAATATTATTTTTCGTTAAATTTTGTTAAACCGCCCTATGTTTTTCCTCCCAACAATAATAATAACAGATAAACTTTTACCTTTACCCTAAGGTTTCTTATTTTCGCGGAACCGGGAAGGTGAAAAGTTGGTGATTGAAGATAAATATGTTTTTATCTCAGGTCTCAAATCTCACATCTCATATCTATCTGCAATGGAAGAATTTGAAGAAAGCGCATCGGCAAAAAAAACTAAAACGATATATATTTCTACCGTTTTTGGCATTGCTATGGTATTATCAATGATTGGCCTGTTGGGCCTGATATTGGTTGAAGCCAACAATTTATCAAATTACGTAAAGGAAAACATCGTTTTAAATGTTTTTGTGGATGATGCCGCGCACGAGTCTGACGTATTGCAACTGCAAAAGCAGATAGAGGCAAATACTGTGGTAAAACAAACACAATATGTGAGCAAGGAACTGGCTGCACGTAACCTGCAAAAAGATTTGGGCGAAGATTTTGTAAAGTTTTTGGGCTATAACCCGCTTTCGCAATCCATTGATGTTTATTTGAAAGCCGAATATGCCAATAGCGCTGATATAAACCGTTTTAAAGCAACGTTGCTTAAAAACCCGGTTGTAAAAGAGGTAAAATACCAGCAATCCCTGGTCGACCAGATGAACCAGAACCTGACTACTATCAGCCTCATCATTCTCGTTTTCGCGGCTATTTTCGTGGTGCTATCGGTGGCGCTGATCAATAATACCATCAGGATAGCTATTTATTCGCAGCGGTTCCTGATAAAATCAATGCAGCTGGTAGGTGCGACCAAAGGGTTTATCCGCAAACCATTTTTATTGTATGGTATATGGCACGGCCTTTTAGGCGGCTTAATAGCAATAATAATTTTGCTGGGAACGCTTTCCCTGGCCTATAAAGAGATCCCCGACCTGGTAATATTGCGCAATTACACCGAGTTTGGCGCAATATTTATAATTTTGATCGGCATAGGGGTGTTTATTTCAGGGTTCAGCACATACCTTGCAGTTAATAAGTTTTTACGTTTAAAAATATATAACCTGTACAGGTAAAAGGGTAAAGGCGAAAGCTGAAAGGTTTCGCAACTATAAATCGGTAATTAATACACACTAAAAAATATAAAGGGAGATGATTTGAGCGATGCCAAATCAATAATTCACTAAATCACTAATTCAATAATTAACATGGCACAGCAATTTAAACCGGCACAACCGGTTAAAACTTCAACAACTCAGGCAAAGGCACCTGTAAAACAAGCAGAATCAAGACCGGCCGAGTTTGTTTTTAACAAAGCGAACTACCGCCTTTTTATCATAAGCATTGCCGTAGTGGCATTGGGTTTTATTTTAATGTCGGGCACTACTGATATTTATAGCACCACTAAAATAGTTATAGCACCAATGGTGGTTTTAGGTGGATTTGCGATTGGTTTTTTTGCGATTTTCAAGAAGTCGGTGAAAGTTGATTGAGTTGATTAGGTGAGTGGTTGATTGAGTTAAAGGCAGGAGCTGGTATAAATCCATACATTCCTAACCTAATCAACTTAATCCAACCCAATCAACTTAATCAACCAATTTTAACTTAATCCAACCCAATCAACTTAGTCAACCAATACAACTGATTCACAATGAATATCATCCAGCTTATCGTCCTTGCAATAATTGAAGGGCTGACTGAATTTTTACCGGTCTCATCAACCGGGCACATGGTTATTACCAGCTCATTAATGGGCATCGAGGGCGATAGTTTTGTAAAGCTTTTCGAGATTGTTATCCAATTGGGCGCTATACTTGCTGTGGTAGTGCTTTACTTTAAGCGCTTTTTCCGCTCTGTTGATTTTTATGTTAAGCTGGTTATAGGCGTTCTTCCTGCTGTAGTTTTGGGTTTGTTGCTCAAAAAACATATCGATATTTGGTTGGAAAGCCCTTTGGTTGTAGCCATTGCGTTTGTGGCGGGCGGTGTTATCCTGCTTTTTGTTGACGATTGGTTCAATAAGCCTAAGGTTGATGACGAAAGGGAAATCAGCCACATGACAGCATTAAAAGTCGGTTTTTTTCAGTGTTTGGCTATGATTCCGGGTGTATCCCGTTCTGCTGCTTCAATAGTTGGCGGGATGTCGCAAAAGCTGAGCCGTAAAGCGGCCGCCGAGTTTTCGTTTTTCCTGGCTGTACCAACCATGTTTGGCGCCACGCTAAAAGATCTTTGGGATTTTCATAAGGCAAATACGCTGACATCAGACCAATTGCACCATGATATTAAATATCTTATCATAGGGAGCGTTATAGCGTTCATTGTAGCTTTATTTGCTATAAAAAGCTTTATTACATTTTTACAAACCAAAGGCTTTAAGGTATTTGGTTATTACCGGATAATAGCCGGTATTGTGATAATTGTGCTGTATTTTACTACGAATGCATTGCATAACGGATAATTCTAATTTTTCCCACCGCTCGTTGCGAGGCACGAAGCAATCTCTAAACTATACAGGGCGAACTGAAAGGTGTTGAACCTACATTTCCGCTCTTCCTATGGAGATTGCTTCGTCGTTCCTCCTCGCAACATGCGGGAAGGGCCAGGGTTCAATACAACAACTGATCGTACGGGTACCTTTCGGTATGCAGCGCTTTTACTTCCTCGTATAAAAGTGACCGGAACTCATCGATATTTTCTCTCCTCGTGGCCGAAATAAAAATGGCCGGGGCATTGTTTTTTGCCATCCAGCTATGTTTAAAATCATCCAGCGTTAAAGGTTCGGCTTGCTGCCCCATCTGGTGTTGCGTTGGCTGAAAGGCATCGATTTTGTTAAACACGGTAATGATCTTTTTGTCTATTGCGCCAATATCTTTCAGCGTATCATGTACGGTACTTATCTGGTCTTCAAAGTGCGGGTGCGAAATATCAACCACATGTATCAATATATCTGCCTCACGCACTTCATCCAGTGTTGATTTAAAGCATTCCACCAGTTGATGCGGCAGTTTACGGATAAATCCAACAGTATCCGACAGCAAGAAAGGCACATTTTCAAGAACCACTTTTCTCACCGTAGTATCCAGCGTGGCAAACAGCTTATTCTCGGCAAAAACCTCCGATTTGGAGATCAGGTTCATGATGGTTGATTTACCTACGTTGGTATAACCTACCAAAGCCACCCTGATTAGTTGGCCCCTGTTTTTACGCTGCGTGGCATTTTGTTTATCTATCAATTTTAGCTTGTCTTTTAACAAGTCTATTTTATTTAGGATTAAACGGCGGTCAGTTTCTATCTGCGATTCACCCGGGCCACGCATACCGATACCGCCCTTCTGGCGTTCAAGGTGCGTCCATAAACGGGTAAGGCGCGGTAGCAGGTATTGCAATTGCGCCAGTTCCACTTGCGATTTTGCCTGGGCTGTTTGCGCCCTGCCTGCAAAAATGTCAAGTATCAGGTTATTTCGGTCGAGTATTTTTACCTGTAGCTCATTTTCAATATTGCGTAATTGGGACGGGGTAAGCTCATCATCAAACACCACCATATCAATTTCTTCTTCGGTAACATAAGCCTTAATATCTTCCAGCCTACCCGAACCGACAAATGTTGCCCTGTCGGGTTTTTGTAGTTTTTGGGTAAATATTTTTACCGTTTCAGCGCCTGCTGTAGCCACTAAAAATTCCAGTTCTTCCAAATATTCCTTTGTCTGCTCTTCGGTTTCACCCTGGGTTATTACGCCAACCAGCACCGCACGTTCCTGCTTCACAGCAGTATCATAAAATTTTTGCCTCATTCAGTAAATGATTTACAATCAGGGTGCAAATTTAGTGAAATGGAAGGGAATAGATACCATATTCCGTTTTTTAGGTTTGGGGTGTTAGTGAGTTTCAGTATCCCCAATAAATTACTATTAAGATTGTTTTCACGATACCAACTCTTTTGTTAATTTTTGTTGCTACTTTAAGATGGCCGGATACATGTGGAGCGAATAAATTGTTAGATTTGGATTAAACAAAAAATATAAAATTGCAAGCAGTAGTAGATTACGAAATAAAAAATTCGGTTAAGAATAAACTTGATAAATCAGACAGGGAATTTCATGACTGGTACAGGTTTGTGCTTTCGTATCCACCACAACTTGTCAGGAAGTATATAAAGGAATTTAATCTAACTTCCGAAGATATTATTCTTGATCCTTTTTGTGGCACCGGTACAACCCTTATTGAGGCTAAGTTGCAAAATATTCCGTCAATCGGGATTGAAGCTAACCATTTTGTTCATTTAGCAAGCACGGTAAAAACAAATTGGGATGTAGATTCAATCGCTTTATTGAATTGTGCAAAAATAATTAATAATAATACCCTCAGGAAACTCGGCAAACATAAAATTGCTGATAATCCTACGTTAAATTCTGGTCCATTTTTAAATTTGCGAAAGCTGAATGAGGAGCAAGAAAAATTAATCATCAAAAACTCCATTAGCCCTTTACCACTTCATAAATCTCTTGTACTGCTTGATGAAATAGAAAAATATAAAAGCACTTCATTTTATAAATACTTTGTAATAGCTTTTGGTAATTCATTGGTAAATCAAGTTAGTAATCTTCGTTTTGGTCCAGAGGTAGGTGTTGGGAAAATTAAAAAAGATGCTTTCGTTGTATCAACATGGTTTAAACAAGTGCAGATAATTTGTGAAGACATTCAATTTTCAAATGGAAAACGTTTCGCTGAATCCGAATCGATTTTTTCGGACTCCAGGAATATAAAAAACCTTCTTAATGGACGAAAGATTTCAGCGGTTATTACATCTCCACCTTACCCCAATGAAAAGGATTACACGAGGACAACCCGATTGGAATCTGTTTTATTAGGCTTTATAAATAGTAAAGAAGAACTAAGGGGGTTAAAAAAATCCCTATTGCGATCAAATACGAGAGGAATTTACAAGGGCGATAACGATGACGAATACGTAAAAGGCTTTCCTGAAATTCAAAGAATAGCCTGTGAAATTGAAAGCAAAAGAATTGAATTGGGGAAAACTTCCGGATTTGAACGGCTTTATCACAAAGTAACCAAACTTTATTTCGGTGGAATAACAAAGCATCTAATTGAGTTGCAATCCGTTCTGAAACCTAATGCTCAATTGGCTTATGTTGTGGGTGATCAGGCATCTTACTTACGAGTTTTGATTCCTACGGGAAGACTTATAGCCGAGATAGCAGAATCAGTAGGATACGAACTTGAAAGGATTGATTTATTTAGAACAAGGTACTCCACAGCAACCAAAACATATTTAAATGAAGAAGTGGTTGTTTTAAGATGGAGAGGGTAATTACTATTAAAAAAATGTCTAAAACAAATCGTTATTCGCAGATTATAGAAGCTATTTTCTTTGATTCATATAAAACAGGGGCAACAGAAATACCTTTTACAAGGGAAGAAATTGAGCATACAGCAGCTAAACTTGAAATTAAACTTCCTAAGAATTTGGGTGATGTTCTCTATTCCTTTAGATACCGTACGGCGCTACCTAAAAGAATAATTGATACAGCGCCGGAAGGTTTCGAATGGATAATCAGATCAACAGGAAGGGCGTTATACAAACTTGTTATCACAAAACAAACCTATTTTAAACCGTCCGGGCATTTAGCTGAAACAAAAATTCCAGACGCTACCCCTGGCATCATTAGTAATTATGCAATGAATGATGAACAGGCTCTTTTAGCCGGCATAAGATACAATCGACTTATTGACATATTCACCGGCTTGACATGCTATTCATTGCAAAGTCACTTGCGAACAACCGTTCCGGATATAGGGCAGGTTGAAACAGACGAAATATATATCGGGATTGATAAAAGAGGCGTTCATTATATCATTCCCGTTCAAGCAAAAGGAGGTAACGATAAACTGGGCGTTGTGCAGATTGAACAGGATTTTGCAATTGGTGCGTCAAAATTCCCAACTTTAATTTGTAAACCTATTGCTGCACAGTTTATGAATAATAAAGTAATTGCATTATTCGAATTTGAAATGCTTAATAATGAGATCGCTATAACAAGCGAAAAACACTATCGTCTTGTTGGACAAGGTGACTTAACGGCTGAAGAATTAGAAGTTTATAAAACAAGAAACGGATAAAATCTTATCGTATATAATTTAGTGTTTAGTCCTCGCACTTGAATTATTCTTTGCCTATTTGCTCCCTGCATTCATATAATCCAATGTCAAATTACATAATGCCTTTACACCCAATGCAAATCCGCTTTCATCAATAAAAAAATCGGGCGAGTGGTTTGCGGGGGTAGTTTTTGGGTCGCCGCCTTTGGGCATGCCGCCCAAAAAGAAAAACAAGCCGGGTACTTTTTGCTCGTAGAAGCTAAAGTCCTCGGCGCCAGTTACGGGTGGCCCGATGCTTACGTTTGCGGCGCCGGCTATTTGCTGTAAAGTAGGCGCCATTTTAGCGGCCAGTTCCGGGCTATTATAGGTCACCGGATAATTATTGCCTAAAGTTACTTTTGCCGTTGCACCCTGCATTTCGGCAGTTTTAGTGACAATTTCGTTTACCTTATCCCAAAGCAATTTTTTATCCGCATCGGTAAACGACCGTAAAGTGCCATCCATCTCCACAGAATCCGGGATGATATTACCGCGGTTGCCGCCTTTTATGGCGCCAATGGTAACCACTGCCGGGTTTTCGGTAATGTTTATATCCCGGCTTACAATTGTTTGCAGGTTATTGATGATCTGGGCCGAGATTACTATCGGATCGATACCCATCCAGGGCATAGCACCGTGCGACGATTTTCCTTTTATCACAACATGGAAACCGTTTACACCAGCCATCTCACCTCCCGGCCGGTAAACAAGTGTGCCGGTTGGGATATATGAAATAATATGTTGCCCGAAAATCACATCCACTTTAGGATTTTCAAGCACACCTTCCTTAACCATTTCTTCGGCGCCACCAACCTCTCCCGGCGGTAAACCCTCCTCGGCTGGTTGAAAAATAAACTTTACGGTGCCGTGAAGTTCGCTTTTCATGGAGGTGAGTATTTCGGCAACCGCCATCAGCATGGCCATGTGCGAATCGTGCCCGCAGGCATGCATAACACCTACCTGCTGCCCCATATAGGTTGATTTAACTTTTGAGGCAAAAGGTACCGGCGTGCGTTCAGTAACCGGCAAGGCATCCATTTCCGACCGCAACGCCACCACCGGGCCGGGTTTGCCGCCCCTCAGAATACCCACTACCCCGGTTGTTGCTATTCCGGTTTTTACTTCGAGACCAAGCGCCCGTAAATGTTTGGCTACGATCTCAGCGGTACGGAACTCATGGTTACCGAGTTCTGGATGCTCGTGAAAATCACGGCGCCAGCTTATAACTTGATTTTGCAGTGAATCGGCTTTACGGCTGACCTCGCTTTTTAATGCGTTGGTTTGAGCAAATATGGGGCTTGAGCAAGCGCAAAGGATAAGCAGGTATAGTTTCTTCATTTCAGGGATTTTTTATCTAAGATAAAAGAAAAATACCACTTGACCTTTCGTGACAGGTAGCGATCTATCTTTTTAATTTGTGCTCCTTTATATATTGCCTTTTTTCATCTCTTCCGCTGCATGGTGCGCCGCCCTTGCCGCAAATGCCATGTATAATATAGATGGGCTTTGGTTACCTGTACTCGTCATACATGCCCCGTCGGTTACAAAGACATTGTTGCATAGGTGCATCTGGTTCCACTTGTTTAATAATGATGTTTTAGGATCATAGCCCATACGGCAGCCGCCCATTTCGTGGATATCAAGGCCGGGCGCCTGGTGGGTATCGCGTTTGGTGATGTCTTTCAGCCCGGCAACTTCCAGCATTTCGGCGCTTTGGGTTAAAAAATCGGCTACCATTTTATCATCGTTATCGTCATAGCCTATTGAGGTAATGAGTTGCGGGATGCCCCATGGGTCAACCTGGTCGCTGCTTAAACGCACATGGTTTGTTTCTTTCGGGATGGTTTCACCCTGCATAAACATACCGCCGAACCATGGGCCGGGTTCGGTTATGCCATCCTTATATTCGGCGCCAATGCCATCCAAACCGTCTTTATAAGCAGGCGGCCTGCCCGAAAAAACAAAGGTGAGGAAACCGCCCAAATAATTGGTGTCCTGCTTGTGCAGGTTGCGGTAGTTGGCAATGATAGGATTGGTAGGATTGCGGCCGTAATAATAATTATCCTTAAACCCATCATAAGTACCGCCGACACTTGCCCGGTAATTCTGGAAAGCCATAAACTTGCCCAGCAGGCCGTTATCATTGCCCAAGCCATTAGGGAAGCGGTGCGATTTGGAGTTGAGCAATATCAAATTACTGTTTAAGCATGCCGCGTTTAAAAATATCACTTTGGCATAATAGGTTATCTCCTGTTTGGTCAATGCGTCTATAATTTTAACGCCGGTTACCTTGCCCTTCTGCTCATCATAAATAATAGAATGCACTACTGAGTGCGGCCTTACGGTGAGGTTGCCCGTCCGTTTTGCCCATGGAAGTGTGGATGAAACCGAACTGAAGTACCCGCCAAACGGGCAGCCGCGGTAACAAAGATCGCGCGCCTGGCAGGCTGTGCGGCCTTGCTGAAGGTGGATATCGAGCGCTTTGGTTAACTGCGCCCAGCGGGTGCGCACCATAAACCTATCCTTATAATGACCGCTTATTTTACGTTGTATCTCTGCTTCAACACAGCTCATTTCAAAGGAAGGCAGGTATTCGCCGTCGGGCAAAGCCTCAAGGCCATCCCTGTCGCCGCAGATGCCGGCAAATTTCTCGACATGTGAGTACCAGGGGGCTATATCTTCATAACGTATCGGCCAATCTACCGCATAGCCATACCGTTGCGGCGCCGAAAACTCAAAATTGCTCCAGCGCTGACAAGCACGGCCCCATGTGATCGATTTGCCGCCAACCTGGTAGCCGCGTATCCAGTCGAACGGTTTTTCCTGGATGTAGGGGTGCTCTTTGTCCTTCACAAAAAAATGCTGCGTATCCTCGCCATAGGCATAGCATTTGCTCACCACCGGGTTTTCTTCCTTTTCTTTCAAAGACGTTTCCATCCGGTGCGGAAAATCCCACGGGTTTTTTGTTGCTGTGGGATAATCTTTAACGTGCTCCACATTGCGGCCACGTTCAAGCACCAGGGTTTTTACCCCCAGGTCGCATAATTCTTTGGCAGCCCATCCGCCGCTAATGCCCGAGCCGATGACGATGGCATCGTATGTTGTTGTTTCCATAAGTATAACTAATAACAAACTGTGTCATTGCGAGGTACGAAGCAATCTCGTCGCTGTGCATGACCGCGATGCATTGCTACGGGATTGCTTCGTCGTTCCTCCCCGCAATGACAAATTGGTTTTTTTGCTTGTAATTGTTGCCTAATTTAAAAATATCTCATCCATAAATACCCATCCGGGCTGCTTTTTTACCGGATCCCATTTGGGGAGGTTTTGTATGGGTTTGGCTATGATTTTTAAGCAGGATATTGCGCGGTTTGTGGCCAGCTGGCAATCGATACCCTTTACTATAAACGGATCATCCTTTTTTGGTGCAGCAGGTTTTACTGTGCTTAACAGCTTTAAATGGGTCGCATCCTTACCGCCCCAAACTTCGATTGCTATGGGTAAAAATATCTGGGTGCCGATATAGCGGAGGCAATTTAAGGTAACCGTATGCAAGTCAACCGGTTTATTGAATTGCATATAAACTATAAGGTCTTTTTGCGAGGCGATCCATTTGCCATTGCCGAAATTACTGCCGCCCAAATCTTTGTCTATTAATGTTTTTGCGCCGTCGCCGCTATATTTTTCGTTCGGCGCTGTTATAAAGCTGATACTATCGGGGGTATAAGTACTTTTATAAAAATTCACCTGTACTATATCGCTGCCATACCAGCCCGCCTTATAGGCTTTGGCTTTGATATTAGTATTTTGGGTGATGATGATCCCCGGCTTATAAACCATCGACTTTACGCTATCCGGGTCGGTGCCATCCGTTGTATAGCGGATCTCGGTACCTTTTATGGGATGGCTTAGCTCCAACTCTATCGGTTTGGTAAAAACGAAAGCGGTATTTTTTACCTGCGGGCCATTTATTTTCATTGGCTTGCCGTTATCCTTAAAGCCTTTTATAAAATCGATGTTTTTATTGGCTTTTTGCAGCACGGCAATTTCGTCATCGGGCAAACCGGTGTCCCACAAAGCTATTTCTTTAAGGCTTTTTATAGCGCCGATCTGTTTTATGGCCTGGGGGTTTAATTTGGTACCGGCCAGCGATAAAACCCGTAGATATTTAAGCGATGCCAGTTGGTTTATGGTTGCCCCTGTAATATCTGAAAAATTAAGGTTCAATGTGCGTAAGTTTTCAAATCCGGCGATAGTTTTTAGTTCTGCATCTTTCACGGGCATTTTATTCAGATCAAGCGATACCACTTGTTTTTTTATCCCGCTTAATTCTTCCAAAACCTTCGGCTGATAGGTTTTTTTATTGTAGATGTTTACCCCCAATGCCGGAGATCCCTGTGCTATAGGGTATATTGCCCGGTAATTGTTGTTGAGTTTTTTGATGAGCTTATCATCTGCTGTGGCGAAATCATATTGTTCTTCCTCTTCTTCCGTCGGCTTTAAATAATTTGCGGCAATTACTCTCAACGAATCACTGGGAGGCAGATCGATCACTTTCTTTTTAAAATCTGCATTTTCTTTTACCCAAAGGTAAAGCATGTTCATTTCATCGGCGGTGAGTTGCGGTTTCCCGGCAGGCGGCATATGTTTCTTTTCCCCTTCTGGCATGTGGATACGCTGCAACAACAGGCTTATCTGCGGCTGACCGGGAACAAATAGTTTACCATCTTTACCGCCTTTTAAAACCGACCGCTTATCAACCAGTGCCAGGCCGCCTTTGGTTTTATCAGGGTTATGGCAACTGATACATTTGCTGTCAAAAACAGGTTCAATAACATCCTGGAAAACAAATGCTTTATCTATAGGCACCAGTTTTTTTTCGGGATGCCATACCGGGGCCAATATAAAATTGTCGCCGTGGGTAATGTCAGCGCCATAATGCCCGGCAATAATGAGGCACAACACAGTGGCTACCGCGCCCGACCGGGCAATTTTTTGCGAGTACCATTCCCTGCTGCGGCACCAGTAAATGGCCGTTGAAACAAAGACAACCGATACGCCAAACCATTTGTGAAATTGTAAAGTATCGCCATCGTAACCCTGTTCTTTGGATAGAAACAGTCCCATAATTGCTGTAACTCCTGCAAACAGCGCGCCGGTAAGCCATAAGTAGGTGGTAAATTCGTGGTATAATTTTTCGGTACGGAGCCTTTCTTTAAACCGGAAAAACTCCAGCACCATAGCCATGATGAGTACTACAATTGGGAAATGGATGATAAGCGGGTGCAAACGCCCGATCGGCTGCAGCCACTGTGGTATAACTATGCCGCCGCCAAATAACAGGAAAAAGATGATAAAAATATTGAGGGCAAATAGCAGGTTCTCTGCAAAACCTTTATGGTGGGATTTTATCATCGTTTAATATAAATAATCATTCGCAGGTTTTAACACAGAGATACAAAGGAGGCACAAAGGCCACTGAGTTTGAATTACTGATTTATGCGTCATTTTAAATTTACTTTCCGGGAGTTTACAATATTTCTTTGCGTTCTCTGTGCCTCCTTAGCGCTCTCTGTGGTAAAAAAACTCTCAACTACACCCTCGTAAATTTATAAGGGTAAACCTTCCCCGATGCCCATTGCGCCACGTATAAATTTTCATCATCATCCACACAAACATCATGCGGGTTTAAAAATATCTTTTCGGCCTGGGCCATGGGCTGTAGTACCCCGTCTTTATAAATTGGTTCGGTGCCGCCAATGTTTGATACTACTTTATTGTCCTTATCCAATATAGTGGCAAAACCCGAGTCTCTTACCCCGAGATCAGGCGAACGCAGTACAGCCGCATATAAATAATTGCCTTTTATTACCGGCCGGCATACACAGGCGCCGGGCAGTTTTATAATATCCATCAGCTTGCCATCCATGCTGAAGCGTTTAAAGCAATTGCGGGTGCGGTCGGTGATCAGCAGGGTTGGGGTTGGATTACGGCGGTCTATCAATATGCCATGGGCATTATCAAAATGCTCATCACCCCCGCCGCGACCGCCCCAAAAGTTTACCAGTTTGCCGTTTTTATCATAATGCATGATGTATTGTGCGCCGTAGCCGTCGGCAATAAAAATATCGCCGTTGGTATCTATGGTTGTTTCGGTCGGGACAAATTCTTCCGCTTTTTTATAAACGCCGGTTTCCAGCGGCACATCAATGGTGAGCAGGATGCGGCCATCCATCGTGGTTTTGTAAACCTGGTGTTTTACCGTATCGGTGATGAAAAGAAACTCAGTACCGTTCTCATTCACCAAAGTCAGGCCATGCGCACCCGGAAAATCATGCCCCCAGGTATCAAGCAGCTTGCCCGATTTGTTATAGATGAGCACATTATTTTTTGTTTCGTTGGTAAGCAGCAATATCCTCCCTTTCGAATCCTGCACCATTTCATGGCAATCGTTCACCGGGTTTTTCATCGGGTCGGCCTTGCTCCAGGCAACGTCCATCCTGTAACGCATATTTCCGTGGCCGTAAATGGGCCCGTCTGGTTTTGCCATCATATCTTTTGCTATAAAAAAGGCCGCCGAGAATACGGCTGTTTGCTTAATGAAATTTCTTCTTTCCATGTTGGATTATTTTAAATTCCTTTTGTCTTAACCGTTGATTAAGCTGATTTTTTTGATTTCATTGATGATGGTTGTTAATGTCCCCCAAATCATTATAATCCCAAAATCAGGTTAACCGTTGATTAAGCTGATTTTTTTGATTTCATTGAAGGGCAGTAGAAGCCACATTTAAAAATCATTTTAATCAAAAAAATCGGCTTAATCAACGGTTCAGACCAATATCCCCTTCACTACATTCCCCGCAACATCCGTCAGCCTGTACCTTCGGCCCTGGCTTTTAAATGTTAATTTTTTATGATCGATGCCTAACTGGTTTAATATAGTAGCATGAAAATCATGCACATGTACCGGATCCTTCACAATATTATACCCAAACTCATCCGATTCGCCGTAAACCAAACCGGGTTTTATGCCGCCGCCTGCCATCCAAACGCTAAAGCAGCGTGGATGATGGTCGCGGCCATAGTTGGCTTTTTCTAATTTGCCCTGGCTGTAGTTGGTACGGCCAAATTCGCCGCCCCAAATAACCAGCGTTTCATCCAGCAGGCCGCGTTGTTTAAGGTCGGTAACCAATGCTGCCGATGCCTGGTCGACATCTTTTGCCTGACCGGCCATTTCCTGCGGCAGGTTGTTGTGCTGGTCCCAGCCCTGGTGGTATAGCTGCACAAAGCGGACGCCGTTTTCGGATAGCTTGCGTGCCAGTAAGCAATTGGCAGCGTAAGTGCCGGGCACCAAACAATCCGGCCCGTACATTTTTACAATATCATCCGGCTCTTTTGATACATCCATTATCTCGGGCACGGCAGATTGCATGCGGTAGGCC
Organism: Bacteroidota bacterium; assembly: GCA_013288235.1. Classification (GTDB taxonomy): domain Bacteria; phylum Bacteroidota; class Bacteroidia; order Sphingobacteriales; family Sphingobacteriaceae; genus Mucilaginibacter. Next base: position 21,283 of record JABDCF010000056.1, read on the forward strand.
ATTTCGTACTGCTGTATCTTGGTGGTTATTTCGGGGTCGCCAAATTGTTTATAGGATATTTCATTCAGTTCGGCAATTTTATCCAGCATTTTGCGGCGGTCGCGGCGGTCGATGCCATCCTGGTCGTTGAGGTACAATACCGGGTTTTCGCCGCTACTGAATTGAACGCCCTGGTGGATTGAATCTAAAAAGCCATTGCTCCAAAGCTTAGAATATACGCCCTGCCCGTTCCCTTTGCCTTTTGAAAGCAATACCGTAAAGGCAGGCAAATTTTTATTCTCGCTGCCAAGCCCGTAGCTCACCCACGAGCCCATGCTGGGGCGGTTGCCCTGTTGGGCGCCGGTTTGAAAAAAGGTTAAGGCAGGATCATGGTTGATAGCCTCAGTGTACATGGATTTGATGATGCAAATATCATCGGCTATGCTGCCAATATGGGGAAACAGGTCGCTAATCCATGCCTTCGATTCGCCGTATTGTTTAAAATCGTAAAACGACCCAACCAACGGGAAAGATTTTTGCTGGGCGGTCATCCCGGTCAATATCTGGCTGCCGCGCACCGATGGCGGCAATTCCTGCCCCATCATTTCGCGTAGCTTTGGTTTGTAATCAAATGATTCCAATTGCGATGGGGCGCCATCCTGGAAAAGGTAAATCACCCTTTTTGCTTTTGGTGCGAAATTGGGGATGCCGGGTATAAAATCAGCTTCGCTATCTGAACCTATGCCGCTGAAAAGATCAGGTATCAGTAATGAGCCCAAAGCAACGCTGCCCAGGCCAAGGCTTAACCTTGATAAAAAGCGCCTCCTGTTTATATTGAGGCGATGTTCTAAAAAATCTTTCTCCATATATCAGGTTTTTGTTATTGCTTCCTCTAAATTATAAATCGCATCAACTACTTTCATCATGGTGGCCAGGTTAATCTTATTTAAATTATCCGGGATGGGGTATTCGCCAACATTAAGCACTTTTATGGCAGTTTTCCTGTCCATCGCTTTTAATTCTTCATTGTAATAGCTGTTTAATATTGCCAGTTCCTGTGCATTGGGCTTGCGGCAGATGATTAGCCGGAAAGCCTTATAAATTTTGGCATTTGCAGTGCTGTTATCCTGCAATAATTTAGCGGCCAAAACCCGCGCGGCTTCAAGTACCGTTGGGTCGTTCTCCATCAGCAAAGCCTGTAACGGGGTATTTGTACGTAACCGTTTTACTTCGCATTGGTCGCGGTTACTGGCGTCAAAAATAGCCATTTCAACAGGTGGAACAGTTCGTTTTATCAATGTGCACATGCCGCGCCGGTATAGGTTAGGACCATGCACCTGTTTATAATTAGCCAATATCCCCCGGCCTGAAGTGGCATTTTCCCATAAACCCGGCGGCTGGTAAGGGTTTACACTTGGGCCGCCAATGGTACGTGTCAACAAACCGCTGCTTGCCAGCACCATATCCCTTACAAATTCAGCAGGCAGGCGCGAGCGGGGACCGTGTGACAGATAAGTATTGTCCGGGTCTAATTTTAGTGTATTTGTGGTTATCGCTGCCGACTGCCGGTAAGTTGCCGACATCACCATTTGTTTCATCAGCCGTTTTATATCCCAGCCATGGTCCATAAAATCAACCGAAAGCCAGTCGAGCAGTTCAAAGTGCGAAGGCAGGTCGCCCTGGCTGCCAAAATCGCCCGAACTTTTTACAATGCCTTTGCCAAAAATTTCCTGCCAGGTTTGGTTTACAAATACCCTTGCAGCAAGCGGGTTTTTACGGTTAAACAGCCATTCGGCCAGCCCCAGCCTGTTTTTAGGGTAGCTGTTATCAAAAGGCATAATTGCTTTTGGCGTACCAGCTTCTACTTCATCGCCGTGGGTATCGTAATTGCCGCGTTTAAGGATATACGTTTTGCGATAGGCCTCGCTATCGCCCATAACAGATACTATGAGCTTATTGGTATCCTGCTTGTTCACAAACTTTAAAATGCCTTTTACATCATCATTGGTGATCTGCATTAGCGGTCTTTTGGCATAAGTTTCGGGGCCGCCAACGGTTGATTGTATGCCCGGCTCTTTCACCTGGTTAAAAAATGCAAATAGGCTGTAATATTCTTTTTGCGAAAAAGGGTCGTATTTATGATCGTGACAGTGGGCGCATTCAATAGTACAGCCCAGCAGCGCTTTACCGAAGGTGTTTGTGCGGTCGGTAACATAGGCTACGCGGTATTCTTCGTTAATTACACCGCCTTCTTCGGTTATTTTATGGTTGCGGTTAAAGCCGGTGGCCAGCAGTTGTTCTTTGGTGGCATTTGGCATCTGGTCGCCCGCCAGTTGCCAGGTTATAAATTTATCGTAAGGCAAATTCTCGTTAAACGCATGTATCACCCAATCGCGCCATGGCCATTGGCTGCGGTAATTATCGTCCTGGTAGCCATGCGAATCGGCATACCGCGCAACATCCAGCCAGTGCAGGGACATCTTTTCGCCGTAGGCCGGACTTTTCATCAGTTCGTCAACTACTTTTTCATAGGCGTTAGGGCTGTTATCGGCCAAAAACCTGTCCATCATGTCAAGTGCTGGCGGCAGGCCGGTAAGGTCAAAACTTACGCGTTTAAGCAGGCGTTCTTTATCAGCTTCAGGATTTGGCGCCAGGCCATATTGTTCCTGTTTGTGCAGGATGAAATAGTCGATCTGATTTTTAGGCCATGTTTTATCCTTTACCTCTGGTATTGGCCATAATTTTGGCGGCACAAAGGCCCAGTGTTTCTCAAACTTCGCGCCCTGTTTTATCCATTTTTTTATCAGTTCGGTTTCATGCGATGTTAATCTTTTAAGGTTGGAGTTTGCCGGGGGCATCATTTCCGAAGTATCACCGGTAGATATCCTGCGAAACAATTCCGACATTTCAGGACTCCCGGGGACAAGCACATGCGCGTGTGGATTATCTCTTAATGCCTTAAATGCGCTTTCGGGTTTGTCAAGCCTTAAACCTGCTTGTCGTTTGCTGGCATCGGGGCCGTGACACTTATAACATTTGTCGGAAAGTATGGGACGGATATTAAAATTATAACTTACTGTATCTGGTATTTGCTCATCAATATTTGCAGTATGATGACAAGCATTCAGCATGCATAAAATACATCCCGCACACAATAGCCACAACAAATACAAATGCCGCTGCATAAAAATAATTTAATATAACGAGGTCAACTGGTTTATAACAAAGTTAAAATTAAACAAATAAATGTGAATTCAACAGCACCATAGGGGTTGATGCTACTAATTTTTTACACAGGACGACCGGGATTATGGGGATTTAAGGATTTACCGGGATTTGAAAGCACAATGATTTATAGAATATTAAAAATCCCTAAATCCTGTAAATCCAAAAAATCCTGGTTAAATTTGATTTATATAAACCTGAAAACCTATGGATAATATCGATAACCTGCCTGATGGGCCTTTAAGTGACGATCCCGAAGAAAACCTGCGAATGGAAAATGAACTGCTCCGCTTAAAGCTAAAGGCGGAGTTAGGCGGGGAATCATACAGTTCGGGGGGGCTTAACCCTGAGATTGAAAATGAGTTTCTGAAAAATGTAATGGCTTTTGAGCATAATTTTGCCACCGCAAAGCCAGCCAAAGTATATGACCTTGCCGGGAAACCTGATTTTAAAAAAGCAGACGATTTAAATGATGAGGAAATAGAAACAGAACTGGAGAAAATAACAGACCTGTTATCCGAAAAAAATATAGAGGTGTATTTTGGCGATGGTTATGACAGCCGCACACAATACTGTTTTATTACGGAAGAGCTATTTGAGCATGAAACCACTTTTATGCCAATGCCGGGCATGACCACATGTTTTGATTACGAGGAGTTTCACCCCAACCACAAAAAGGCTATTGAAAACAATACCGAAAAATTTTTGAAGGCCTGGTTGGAAAGGGATATTGAGGCCTGCGACTGGGAAATTGCCCACCAGGCTATACTGCCCGACCGTAAAGTATTGAGCAAAGCCGATGTACTTAAACAAATTGAGATAATTTTCGAAGCCTTTACCTCTTTTACTGATGAAAAGCACGAAATCTTCGATATTGGCTTTGACATGGACGCGGGCATGGGCCATGCCGAAGGCGGCATAAGGTACCGCGGTGTTTTAGAGAACGGCGAAACCATCCCCTTTGGTGGCGCTTTTAAACTTTACTTTTCCTATGACCGCGAATATTGGAGTATAGTTTATATGGTTTTGCCGGGGTTTAAATATTTTTGAAGGGAAAAATGTAGAGACGCAATACTTGCGTCTCCCGTATGCAAATCACTTTAGAAAGCGAATTTTTGAACACTTGTTAAATCCGGACATTTATCTTCGGAGACGAAAGTGTTGCGTCTCTACAAAAGATGGCATATAATACCAATGTTAATAAATCACCGGCTGCTTTTGTGCTTTTAAAACTTCTTTCAGTTTCATGAATGAATTGTAGGGGCCGATAGTTAATGTGGCATTAACCAGCCATGCCGGGATATTTCCACCAGGGTCGATGCTAAAAGTGTAATCTACTTTTAATTTATTATCCGGCGCCTGCGTTACTTTCCACTGTGCCAACGAATAGGGAACACGAATGTAACTATCGTACTTTGGCAAATAACCGGGGAGGCTTTTTGCCACAATGTTTAAAACCTCGGGCGTAGGCATAATATTTAGCTCAATAATAAGGTCACGGTCTTTTATAGGCCATGGTAAGTGCGACTCGGTATAATAAATGATATTTTGTGGGGTGATCATCTTTAATATAGTCGATTTTTTATTTGAGTAAACCCAGCTATTATAATCATTAATATCTTCGAGGGTATTGATAAGCTGCGTTTTTGTAGCATCCAGCTCGCAAACCACACGTAATTCTTTTATATTACCTTTTGCAGCTTTACGGGTATAAACCTGGATGCCATTGTCGTCTTTCTTTAATTCCCATTTTCCCTGGGCCATACTGGTAGAAAGTACAAAAAGCAATAAACTAAAAAGCAGGATCTTTTTTTCCATTAATAATTTGAATAGGGGCGATAACAAACAAAGTGTGGAAATTTAATTCATGATGTTGAAGAAATATTGTAGTTTATTAAACTGTATATTTTGTAAAAGCGTATAAGGCCGTTAAAAAAAAATCACTGTATTTAAAAAAAGTCCGCGGCTAAATATAACTGCTGGCCCGCATAAATTTTGCATTATTTACATTATAATTTCAATAAATTTTGGTTAAGCGAGTAGCTCATAGTTCATGGCTCATAGTCCATAG
>JABDCF010000056.1:26567-27880 GCA_013288235.1 Bacteroidota bacterium
TACCCGAACAGGTAAGCCCCAAAAATAAAAGCCCCCTTGCACTCGCTGCTTGGGGGCTTTCAACCTAAACCTTATCACAATTGAACTGGCGGGTTGCCAGTCTTTACATATTATAACAATTACTATACCAAAAAATGCAAAGTTTTAATTTTATTTAAAAATACTGTTTTAAAAACGGGTGTTGCTATGACAAAGCCTGCCAGATCTGCACAAAAGCAATCAATATACTGCGACAATGTCGGTTTTTCTATACAATATTAACCCTGTTGTTGCAAGTTTTTCCTGCGGAGAAAATTATCAAACAGGTATAAAGCCAATACCAGGTCGAAAAATAAAAAACCCAGTATCACTGGTTTGGTAGTATATTTTCCAATATCCGGAATTTTTACTGCAGAAATTACATTTGCTGGAACGCCAATACCAGACAACCGGATGTTTGTTAAAGTAAACACTAACAAAACAGCGATGGTAATAACAAAAAATAAGGTTATCCCTTTTATTATTCTTTTATTAATAGTTGCCTTTAAAGGATTTTGTGCATGTTCGGTGCGTATGGCTTCCATCACGTTGTAGGTAAAGGCCATGGGTGGCTCATCAAGCTCCATTGCAGAAAAGGATATATTAAGGTTTAACAGCTCCTGGTATTTGAGCCGGTAAGCTTCATCCTCCGCAATAAGCGTACTGACGGCCTCTTGCTCACCTGGTGTGCAATTGCCATCAATATAGTTCCAAAGTTTTTCTTCCACGTTATTCATATCAGTTCCTTTGCTTCATGCTTTAAATTGCGTTCCAGCTTTTCTTTTAAACGCTGGCGCGCCCTGAATAATTTTACTTTAACAGTATTTGTTTCCATACCCAATGCCTGCCCTATCTCCTCAAGCGATAGTTCGCCCTTGTAAAACATGGTAATGATGGCCGCATCATCAGGTAAAAGTTGTTCTATCGCCTTATTCAGGTAAAACGACCTTGATTTGTTTTCGGCATCGTTTACATCATAGGCCGAAGACTGGCTTTCAACCTGTATAAAAACATTTTCATCGTCAATCGAGTCGGTATCAACCCTTTTCTTTCGCAAAAACGTCATGGCGGTGGTGTAAACAATACTGTACAGCCATGTACTAAATTTCGACTGTCCCTGGAACGACGCCAATGAACGGTACGCCTTTATAAAGCAATCCTGCGCTATCTCTTCGGCATCTTCGCGCCCTTTTGCAAAGCGCATAGCCAAAGTAAACACAAAACGCTGGTGACGTTTAACCAGTTCGGTATACGCCGATTGGTCGCCTGCCAGGGTGTGTTGTATCAACTCGATA
>JABDCF010000057.1 GCA_013288235.1 Bacteroidota bacterium
AGCTTACCATGCCCGTCGGGCTTTAATATCAGCGGCAAATGCGCCCATTGCGGCATATCGGCTTTCCAGCCCAAATAATCCCACAACAGCAAATGTACCGGCGCCGATGGCAGCCATTCCTCCCCGCGGAAGGCATGGGTTATTTTCATCAGGTAATCATCAACCACAACGGCCAAATGGTAGGTAGGCATGCCATCGGCCTTTAGCAATACCTTATCATCAACCTGGTTGGTCTCGAAACTCACATGGCCGCGTATCATATCGTTAAAGCTTACCCGCTCATCGGCAGGCATTTTTATGCGGATAACATGCGGGGTGCCGGCATCCAGCAATGCATCAACCTCGTGCTCGGTTAACGATAACGAATTGCGCAAACCATCACGGTAAACAAGCCCGTACTGAAAATTAGGTATCTCGCGGCGGTTTTGTTCCAGTTCTTCGGTGGTATCAAAAGCATAATAAGCGTGGCCCTGGCGCACCAGTTTTTCGGCATATTCGCGGTAAATGGCTTTGCGTTCGCTCTGGCGGTACGGCGCAAACGGCCCGCCCACAACCGGACTTTCATCGGGCAACAGCCCGCACCATTGCAAACAATCTAATATATATGCCTCGGCGCCATCAACGTAGCGGTTTTGGTCGGTATCTTCTATTCGTAATATAAAATCGCCATGATGTTTTTTGGCGAAAAGGTAATTGAACAATACGGTGCGGACACCGCCCAGGTGCAAACCGCCTGTGGGGCTTGGCGCAAACCTTACCCTAACTTTTTTATCTGGCATAGGTGGCAAAGATAGGTGTTTGAGTCCGGAAGTCGGAAAAGTCCGGAAGTCCGAAAGACGGAAAAGGGTGGAAAGTTTGAAATGTTGTTATTTGGCTGACATTAAGAGGGTGGATAGCTTTGGAATAAATAATTGCATCAGGGATTTTCCGCTGGTATAGGGCGACCACGAGGGATAGCCCCTACGGGTTATTTTGATAACATTGTGCCCTTTATAACGCAAGAAATGGCAGGGGCGATCCCTTGTGGTCGCCCAAAGAAACAAGGTCGTCCGCTTATTGACGGTTAGACGCTATTTCGCCGTTCCCGATTTTCGGGCTTTTCAAAAATTCGTATTACTTTTCGGACTTTTCCGTCTTCCGGACTTCCCCCAACTTTCTCAAAAAATTGTTTCTCTGCTTTTATTCTTTTAGTTTTATGGTGTTGAATTTAAACCTTAAAAACCATAAAACATGAACCAAAACACACAACCCCCACTCAAAGGTTTTACAAGACTGGCCGGCACCCCCGAGCAGATAGCAAACGAGTTAGGCCCCCTTGCCGACCTTGCCGGCACCTGGAAAGGCGCCGATGGATGGAACCTTATTGCTGTGCCTTCGCAAAAGAGTGGCCAGCCCACTTTTACGTTGCTGATACACCAATATTCCGAAACTATAACTTTTACGCCAATTACTGCGCCTGTACCAAACAGGGGCGGTGCAACGCAGCAATTTATTACCGGGCTGATGTATGATTTGACCATAACAAACCTGAACGATGACCACGGCGTACTGCACATAGAAAATGGCATGTGGCTGAATATGGCAGATATCGAAGTCCAACCCGATGGCCCGGTTGTAGAGGGCGTAGCTACCCCGCAGCAGTTTACGATAGCCCGGCAGTCGGCCATACCGCATGGCGATGTGGTTATTGCCCTTGGCAATGCCACTACATCAGTGCTGCCCAATATCCCTTCCATAAGCGCATTACCTGATCCCGTTGGCCTTCCCCCGGTTTTTGGTTACACCGATCAATACACCACAAATAAGTTCCAGGATCTTTTTAAGGCAACCAATATAAACGCAACACTAACATCAACAGCAGCCAAACAGACTATAACCCATGTAACAACGATTACCGTCGACACCGAAAATGGCGGAAATATATCCAACATCCCTTTTGTTGATAAGTTTGTAAACCCAACCCGTTTCCAGTCGACCTTTTGGATAGAAGATGTGGTTTCGGGCGACGTTACCTTTAAACAATTACAATATTCGCAGCAGGCAGATCTGAATTTTATTAAGAAATTTAAATTGGACGGGGACATTCTTTGGCCGCATGTGAATGTTAATACGCTGGTGAAAATATAGTGGGGAAGAGACGGGAACCGGGGGATAGACACGGGTTCGGATTGTTTACGTAGCGGATTGGGAATATTTACTACATTAGGCAAGTTTTTACTATTCGCTATCATCTATGGATCATGAACTCCCCGACCTTACCTGGAAAAAACTTTCATCCACTTATATCCACAAAGGCCCCTGGGCGACGCTGCGATCCGACAGGTGCGAAATGCCTGATGGACGTATTGTTGAAGACTATTATGTTTTAGAATACAGTAATTGGGTAAATGCAGTCGCCATAACCGAGGACAATAAAATATTAATGGTAAACCAATACCGCCATGCGGCAGGCATTGTTTCGCTGGAGATACCCGGCGGCGTTATTGAAAAAGGTGAATTGCCGGAAGATGGCCTGCGCCGTGAATTATTGGAAGAAACCGGTTACCTTTTTAATGATTTTGAATTGCTGTGCACCATATACGCCAATCCCTCCACAGCCGATAACAAAACCTTTTGTTACCTGGCCCGCAGCGGTAAAAAAGTACAGGAACAAGCCCTGGATGAGCAGGAAGAAATCATCGTACAAACCTTCACCATCCCCGAAGTAAAACAGCTGCTGGCCGAAAACAAAATAGCCCAGGCATTGCATTGCGCGGGGCTATTTTATGCTTTTATGAAGTTGGGGGAATAGTTGTCAGATCCCCTTCTCGATTCTTGGTTCTTGCCTCTTGGTTCTTGCCCCAAATTAATTCGTCAGCGTAATCGTTATCTTACGGATACTGTTATTGTATTGGTCAGCAACATAGATATTGCCGCTGGCATCAACAGCTATTCCCTGCGGGTTGCTGAATAATGCCGCTGTTCCGGCGCCGTTTGTAAAACCAGAGGTATTATAGGTTCCGGCCAGTTGGTATAAAACACTTGCCGTTGTATATTCAAATATCCTGCCGCCTTCATCAACAATAAAAAGATTACCGGTAGCATCCATGGCAATGGCCGATGGAAGGTTAAGCAGCGTGGTTTGTGTATTGCCACCAGCAATGGTTGAAACCGAACCGCTTGAGGTTATTTTCCTGATAGCAGAATTTCCCTGGTCCGAAACATAAACATTTCCAACATTGTCAACCGCAACGCCTGAAGGGTTGTTAAAAGAAGCGCCCTCATCGGTTGCATCCACATAACCGGCTGTCTTTGTCCCGGCAATAGTGATTACCCTGCCGGTTGTTAAAATTTTGCGTATAACATTATTCCCGCGGTCCGCCACATATACATTGCCACCCGGGTCAACCGCTACTGCCTGCGGGTTATTAAACATAGCCAGCGAATCAGACGAATTATTTAGCGTGGCCGAAGTTGCAGCGCCGTTAAGGTAACCTGCGGTACCTGTACCTGCATAAGTGCTCACTATACCTGCCGGTGTAATTTTGCGAATAACGTTATTGCCCTGGTCGGCGATATACATGTTGCCCTGCACATCAAAAGCAGCGCCACGTGGCGCATAAAATTGCGCGCTTGCCACAGGCCCGTCATTATAACCCAAGGGTTGTGTACCTGCGAAAGTGCTTACAGCGCCTCCGGGGGTAATTTCCCTTATAATGCTGTTATAGGTGTCAGAAACATAAACGTTACCTTTGCTATCTACCGTTACACCTGCCGGATTATTAAATTGTGCGCTTGTGCCCGAAGCATCAACATACCCGGGAGCGCCGTTTCCTGCAAAAGTTATTACTGATGTGGTTATTGCTGTAAGGCTGGAGCTTGTTGTAAATTTTACCACCGCGCCATAAGCAGTACCGGCTACATTTGTTCCGTAGGCCCTTACATAATATGTTGTATTAGGTGTTAACCCAATTATGTTACAAGTGAATGGAGGAAATTGAAGTTCATTGCTCACAAGCGTTCCAGGCACCTTACTATCTGATGTTGTAGGCGTGGTATTTGTTGAACTGTAGCATATACCATCGGCAGTGATTGCCGCATTGCCTATCGAGTTAATTACGCCACCGCTTTGTGCGGTTGTTGATGTAACATTTATAATTGTACCAATGGTAGTAACAGTAGCCAAAACAGGTGTATCGGTGCTTGTGGCAGCACTTTTTTTACAACCCTGGGTTAATGCAACAACTAATAAAATAAAAAAGCTTAAACAAATATTGCGTACGTAGAGAATTTTCATGCAAATAAAATAATGAAGGGGTAAATTTATTTAACCATACCGCTTAATGTGTACATAATCAACTGCAATTATAGCTTTAATATTGCTTGTATTGAAGAATTTTAACAAATATTAACAAGCAAAAAGCGGAGAGCAGAAAGCTTAAAGCAGAAAGCAAAAAAAGCTTTGGTCTTTAAGCTTTAAGCTTTCTGCTCCCTACCGGCTCAAGTACATTGATTTTTCCTTATATAAATGCCTGAAATAAGGATCCTGCAGGTTTGGTATAAACCGGATGGCTTCGCCGGTTGATTTCATTTCGGGACCTAATTCCTTGTTTACTTCCGGGAATTTATCGAACGAGAAAACAGGCTCTTTTATCGCATATCCCCAAAGCTTGCGTTCAATGGTAAAATCTTTAAGTTTATTAACGCCCAGCATACATTTTGCTGCAATGTTTATATAAGGCACATCATATGCTTTCGCGATGAAAGGCACCGTACGTGATGCGCGCGGGTTGGCCTCAATTACATATACTTTATCGTTTTTGATTGCGAATTGTATGTTAAGCAAGCCCAAAACATTTAATGCTTTAGCTATTTTAATTGTATATTCTTCCATCTGCGCTATCGCGTTGTCCGAAAGATCAAAAGGCGGCAAAACCGCGAACGAATCGCCGGAGTGGATGCCCGCCGGCTCAATGTGTTCCATCAAACCAACAATATGCACATCATCCCCATCACTGATCGAGTCTGATTCAGCTTCTGCCGCACGATCAAGGAAGTGATCTATCAATACACGATTCCCCGGCAAATTTTTCAATAAGCTAACTACCGCTTTTTCAAGGTCTTCATCGTTGATGACAATACTCATGCCCTGGCCACCTAATACATAGCTTGGGCGCACAAGTACCGGATAACCAACCTCGTGGGCCACTTCAATGGCTTCTTCGGCACTTTCGGCTACGCCGTATTTTGGATAGGGAATATCAAGCTCTTTCAACAAGTCAGAGAAACGGCCGCGGTCTTCGGCAATGTCCATGTCATTAAAGGATGTACCAATAATGCGGATGCCATGCTCATGCATCTTTTCGGCCATTTTTAAAGCTGTTTGGCCGCCAAGCTGAACAATCACACCATAAGGTTTTTCCAGTTCGATGATCTCGCGCACATGTTCCCAATACACCGGCTCAAAATATAGCTTATCGGCCATGTTGAAATCGGTCGAAACAGTTTCAGGATTGCAGTTGATCATGATGGCTTCAAAACCGGCCTCTTTCGCGGCAATCAAGCCATGCACACAGCTATAATCAAACTCAATACCCTGACCAATGCGGTTAGGGCCTGAGCCCAATACAATTATTTTTTTCTTATCAGATACGATGGATTCATTTTCTCCCTCGTAGGTTGAATAGTAATAAGGCGTTTTTGCGGGAAACTCTGCCGCGCAGGTATCAACCATTTTATAAACCCGGCGGATGCCTAAAACCTGCCTGCGCTGGTAAACATCTTCTTCGCTTACATTGCCGAGGATATGAGAGATCTGTTTGTCCGAAAAGCCTTTTTGTTTCATGGTAAAGAAAAACTCTTCGGGAATATTGTTTAACGAATAGCGGCGCAACTCGTTTTCCAGGTTCACCACTTCCATTATCTGGTTTAAAAACCAGCGGTCTATCTTGGTGGCTTTACGCACCGATTCAATCGGCACACCCAAACTCAAGGCATCATAAATATGGAACAGCCTGTCCCAGCTTGGATGCTCCAGGCTGTGCATAATTTCTTCAAGGTTGCGGCTCTGGCGGCCATCGGCGCCCAAACCGGCGCGACCGATCTCCAAACTCTGACAAGCCTTTTGCAATGCTTCAATAAAGCTGCGGCCAATGCCCATTACTTCGCCTACCGATTTCATTTGCAGGCCAAGTTCGCGGTTGGCACCCTTGAATTTATCAAAGTTCCAGCGCGGTATTTTTACGATCACATAATCCAGCGTCGGTTCAAAATAGGCCGAAGTTGTTTTAGTGATCTGGTTTTCTATTTCATCAAGGTTATAGCCTATTGCCAGTTTGGCAGCTATTTTAGCGATAGGATACCCGGTTGCTTTTGAGGCCAGTGCCGATGAGCGCGATACCCTTGGGTTAATTTCAATGGCAATTATTGCTTCGTCAGCCGGGTTTACCGAGAACTGCACGTTACAGCCGCCTGCGAAATTACCAATGGCGCGCATCATTTTTATGGCCTGGTTACGCATTTCCTGGTAGCAGCGGTCGCTCAGCGTCATGGCCGGTGCCACGGTAACCGAGTCGCCGGTATGGATACCCATCGGGTCGAAGTTTTCGATAGAGCAGATGATGATCACGTTGTCGTTACTATCGCGGAGCAATTCCAGCTCAAATTCTTTCCAGCCTAAAACTGCCTGTTCAACCAATACCTCGTGGGTTGGCGATGCCTGCAGGCCGCGACTTAACGCGGCATCAAAGTCTTCTTTTCTGTGTACAAAACCTGCGCCTTTTCCACCTAAAGTATAGCTCGGGCGTATAACCAGCGGGAAACCTATTTCCTGGGCAGCTTCTTTACCTTCTAAAAATGAATTGGCAATTTTTGAGGTTGCTACGCCTACGCCAATATCAACCATCAGCTGGCGAAACGCTTCGCGGTTTTCGGTTTTCTCAATCGCGGCTAAATCAACCCCAACTATTTTTACGCCATATTTTTCCCAGATGCCGCGTTCCGCAACCTCTATACAAAGGTTAAGCGCTGTTTGGCCGCCCATGGTTGGTAGTACGGCATCAATGTGCTGCTCTTTTAATATTTTTTCGATACTGTCGCTGGTCAGGGGCAGCAGGTATACGTGGTCGGCAATCACCTTATCCGTCATAATGGTAGCAGGGTTGCTGTTGATGATGGATACTGAAATACCTTCGTCTTTTAACGACAGTGCTGCTTGCGAACCGGCGTAATCAAACTCACAGGCCTGGCCAATAATAATAGGGCCTGAACCAATAATTAAAACGGATTTGATGGAATTGTCTTTGGGCATGTGCTTTTTTTATTCAAGAAAAGCTGCCAGGTGCGGAAAAGCCGGCTAAAAATGTTCCGAAATTGTTTCCGCAATCCGGTATCTTCTTGTCGGGGTGCAAAGATACATTTTGTGTGGTGAATTGGCGTATTTTTTTTGGAATAAATGCGGATGGGTTCATAGTCCATGGCTCATAGTCCATGGTAAGAAGGGGAAGCGGGAAGGAAAATGGGGATTGGGCATCTGGCGCGCTGGAAATTGTAGGGCAACCACAAGGGTTTGCCCCCACGCATTGTCCGCATTTAATGTCGCCATCAAAATTTACCCGTAGGGGCAATCCCTTGTGGTTGCCCATTTTCCGAGGCCCCGGATTAAATCAATTCTTTAAAAATAAACGTTACCTTTATTATAATTGAAACAGCAAATGGCCTTATCAAATTTTACATCAAAATTAAACGGAAGGCTTATTGTTGTACACCTGATTGGCTGCTGGTTTTTTATCTATTCATTTTTTATCCTATCTTATTTGCATGACCGTGAGTTTTTACTGAGCTTTTTAAATTATACTGAATACGGGACAAGACTACCGCAAAATTGGCATTTTGACGCTTCCAAACTTACAATCTTTTTGCTGTGGAATGGCAGTTCAAAAGCTATCGGCCTTTTAACCGCGTTTTTGATCTCAATAACAATTGTTATCAAGAAAAGGTGGTACTGGGTAAATTCACTAATCGTTTTTTCAGTGGCAATTTTATTGTTGAGATATAACTTATTTGGATGGGATTATCTAAAATATATATTTCTTACTCCCGGGAGTCTTTTTAAAGAATACAGCATCGGGTACTTTCTTACAAACGGATTGGTAATGTTTGCTATTGGCTTACTATTACTTTTCTTGAAGCCAGTGCAACAATTCATTAAACCAATTACAGCTTCAGAGAACCCGGATGAGGCATTACCGCAGGATAGCGATCCGCAAACCGATGCTATCAACAATTAGCCGGCCTTGTGCACATCTTTAAATTTCAGCATGTCTGCAAGCTTAAGTTCCTTGTCTGTATCAAAGCCACATGAGGTTGTAAATTCTTTGGGATTACTATAGGTGCCAAACAGCATATCCCACCAAACAATATCGCCATAATTACTGGTGTGTTTTTCATATTCGTGGTGTATGCGGTGCATTTCCGGTCTTTGGAAAATATAGCCTATCCACTTTGGCGTTTTTATATTAGTATGATAAAAAAATTCGCCAAGCGCTGTACATAGGGTATAAATGGCCCCTGCCATCGGGTTTAAGCCTAGCAGGGTGTAAACAAGCAGACTGCCGATTATCGAATTAACGGCCATCTCCAGCGGATGTTTGTAAAACGAGGTAATCACTTCAATACGCTGTGCGCTATGATGGATCTGGTGAAAATGCCGCCACAGATAATCGCTTTCATGTCGCCAGCGGTGCCACCAGTAAAAAATAAAGGTTGCTATAAAATAGGCCAATATGCCACCCAGCCAATTGGGCACGAAATGGGATAAATCAAACAATGACGAACCCGATAGCCACTTTTCCCAGCTATATCCGGCAATTACTACAATAAATAATTGAACAAAATTTACAGAAAGTACCCTGATCGTCCAGGTAGGTACTTGTGGCAATTTCCATCCTGGAGAAATCCTTTCAACCAGGAAACAGAGAGCGAAACAGGACAAAATAATAATTAGCATGAGATTTGTTTTTTTAGTTTATCAAATCTCGCTGTCAGAGCACCTGAAAAGTTTTGACTTTAGTCAAAAACTACTTCTTAGCCCTTATCCTGCTCAATGTTTCCTGTTTTATACTTAAATAGGATGCTATCTGCCCTAATGAAGCCTTTTGCAGTATCCCTGGATAATCTGACAGCAGCTTTTCGTAGCGCTGTTTAGCGTTGAGGGTTTGCAGGCTAATTGTTCGTTCTTCGCTCCTGATATAATATTGCTCTGTAATTATTCGGCCGGTTAAATTAAACTCAGGATATTTTTTATATAAACCTTGCAGTTGATCCCAATTTATTGATTGTAAAACACAGTCATCTAATACTTCAATGTTTTCAAACGATGGTTTCCGGGAAAAGAAACTGTAAACGGATACAATGATCTCCCCTTCGCCCATAAACCAGCTGGTAAATTCATTATTCCCTTTATAATAGTGTGCCCTTATAAACCCTTTTTTTATGTAGTAAATACGGTGAGATACCTGGCCCGCTTTTAACAGGATACTCTTTTTACCAAAAGTTTCCTCGATCAAATAAGACTTTATTTGATTTTGCAGGCCTTCGGACAGGATAGTTATGCTGTTTAGGGTATTTAACAGACTATTTGCTTCCATAAATTCAATTGTATTTTATAAAACTAATTAAATTCGAGAACCTGCCTGTACATCCACTAATATTTTTTAAACTTCAACCTTTCCTCAACATTTAACATTAGCTTTATATTCATATAACCAATTCTAAACAGGGGGCGTCACGTTATCATGAAAAGGAAAGCATCGTTTATTTTGTCAGCGCTTGCGTTGCTTTTTACGGGCTGTGCTATGATGCAGTCCATCATAAAATCTACTTTTCCTTACACAACAACAGTAACCGTCCCTAAATCATCGCAGGTTGGCGTTGAGCTTTCGGTTACCGGCATGGCCACCAGTTTCGACCAGGATTTTAAAAAGGATGGCAATAATGCCGATAAAGTAAGCCTGGTGCGAATTGAATCGGCAAAAGTGACGTCGGAAGAACCTACGGATTTTAATATCGGCAACTTCATCTCAATGAAAATCTATATGTCAAAAGTGGATAGTACCGACGAGGTTTTGGTGGCCTCGCGAACCGACATTACCCCACTCGTTGGCAACAGTATGGTATTGGATATTGATAATTCAAACTTTTTAGACCACCATGTGCGTGAACCAAAAGTGAGGATACGCATGGTTTATCAGCTGCGCAACCATATTAATGTTAATGCTAACCTGCACTTAGTACTGGGGTTGGGGGCGTACCCGAATAGGGATTAACTGTTCTATTAATTACCGGTTAAAGAAAAGTTTACGGGTACGCTGTAACTTACCCGTACAGGTCGGCCAAATTGTGTACCCGGAACCCATGGCGGGCATTTTTCAATTACCCTCACAGCCTCCGCGTCAATAGTGGGGCTAACCGATCTGAACACTTTAACGTCAGTAAGTTTCCCATCTTTTTCAACCACAAAACTCAACACCACGGTGCCATGAATGTTGTTTTCACGGTCAATTTTAGGATAGGAAATATTCTTTCCAAGGTATTTACTAAAGGCTTCAAGGCCCCCCTTAAATTCGGGCGGTAGCCCCCTTGTTTTTGTGTAAGTGGCACTGCTCCCATCGCCAAAAGTAGCAGTTCCGCTAATAAGTTCCCCGTCTTTGTAATTCTCGGTAAAACCAAGCTTTGTTTTTTTGTAATACCCTTTCCACAAACCATCGTGTTTTCCGTTCTTTATATTACCTTCTTCCACAACTTCTTTAAAAGTTTCATCAAGGCTCTTACAATACCCGTTCCCGTTTTCAACCAGGGCTGTTCCCAATGAGTCGTAATTTGCTTTTATTAAACTAACATCTTTCCCCTCGTTATAGCGGTTATTGTCGGCAGGAAATGTTAACACCAGGTATGTTTTACCGTTAGGAAAGAAAAAATATTCATCGCCTACCCTTGCCCCATCCCTGTACGTACACGTACAGTACCTGCCCCCGCTTTTATAAAAGGTCTCGCACGGGCCTTCAAAAAGAGGATGCTCGGAATTTTTTGATTTCCCGATGAGCCTTTTCGTACCGTTCTTATAATACTCGGCTACATTAAACAACGCCGACCCCGAGTCGGGTTCGGTTACTATCCTATAATAATCAGCGCTGTCGCGCACAGTCACATATGTGCCGTTATTTTTTAAAAATGAGGTGCCAATGATTTTCTTTTGAGCAAAGCCAATTGATATTGAAAAAATAAGAAGGGTTGTTAATAACGGCTTCATTGAGAAAAGGACGGTTGGTGAAGCGCTAATTTACTTAATTAATTTATTATCCCCGTCGGGAAAAATCAATATCGGTTCGTACTTGCGTGCTTCGTCCATCTCCATATAAACATACGACATGATGATCACAATATCACCAACCTGCGCCAGGCGGGCAGTTGCGCCGTTGAGGCAAATGGTGCCGCTACCGCGCCCACCCCTGATAACATAGGTTTCAAAGCGGGCGCCGTTGTTATTATTTACGATCTGCACTTTTTCATTTGCGATAATATTTGCTGCATCCATCAGGTCTTCGTCAATGGTTATGCTGCCAACATAGTTCAGCTCGGCCTGTGTTACCTTAGCACGGTGAAGCTTTGATTTTAATACTTCAATGATCATGATGCAAAGATAGTGATATTTGATTTAGCTCATAGTTCATAGCTCATGGTCCATAGTAAAAAGCATAACGTATATCTGGCAGCTACCATGGACTATGAACCATGAACTACCGCAGTACCGCAGCTACCATGAGCCATGGTCTATGAACCATGAGCTAAAAAAAACATTTGCATTTTAAACTATAATTATCTTATCTTCGTTTTACACAAAGCAAGACTATGCAGGCGCCGCTGATAGTCTTGCTTTGTTTTTAATAACATTGCGTCCTTCTTGAAACAGGAGGGCGGTTTTTTTTGGCGGCCAATTGAACTAAGATTATTAATAAATTAATTTGTGCGTTATGGCAGAGGTAGCATACTATACCAAAGAAGGTTTAGAAAATTTAAAGAAAGAATTACACGAATTAAAAACTTCGGGGCGATCGAATATCAGTAAAGCAATTGCCGAGGCACGTGATAAGGGCGACCTATCGGAAAATGCCGAGTATGATGCCGCTAAAGAGGCGCAGGGCCTGCATGAGGCAAAAATAGCCAAAATGGGCGAGATGCTGGCGAATGCCCGCCTGCTTGATGAATCGAAATTAGATATGTCGAAGGTGCTTGCATTATCTATCGTTAAGATAAAAAATATAAAAAACGGTACAGTTATGAGCTATCAACTGGTATCGGAAAGTGAAGCCGACCTAAAATCAGGCAAAATATCCGTTGCCTCACCTATAGCCAAAGGCTTATTAGGCAAAAAGGTGGGCGACACTACCGAGATCACGGTGCCCGCCGGCAAAATTGAATTTGAGATATTGGAGATTAGTCGTTAGTGAGTGGTTGGCCCGATAGCTATCGGGTGGGTGAGTGGCTGATTAAGTTAACCCTACTATTATTGTATTTGAATAAATAGTATTCCACAATACGTAAATTATATAGTAGCTTAGTCTATTATGTCAAACACCGGGTAAAGAGATGATTGCCAGTATAAAATTAAACAACTTTTTTAGCTTTAATAATTGCAAGGTTGATTTTTCTCCCGGTGAAAATATCCTTGTTGGCATCAATGGTGTAGGTAAATCCAATCTACTAAAAGCAATTAAATTATTAAAGGAAGGCATATCAGGTATTGGTTTTAAGGATCTCATTGTAGGAAATTGGGGCGGATTCGATGCTATTTTTAATTATTCGAACAACGATAACGATGTTATTTCTATAGAGTATGAACTTGATTTTAATGTTATTAAAAAGTATGGTTTTAACTTTACGGAAAATGTATTTTACAATATATCGATTAAAAAGGTTCCGTTTACATCAAACTTCTATATAGAAGAAAGAATATCTCAGCCCAAAGACGACCAACGTAGCCCCTGGCTATATTTAGACATTTCAAATGGCTCAGGTGTTGCGTTGATGAAAGAAAATCGAAATAAGAAAACTGCATTAGTTAAATATTCTGGCCTTGATCCGCAGTCTTCCGCACTATTTAAAGATATAACAGATCCTGATAGATATTTTGCATTATCTACAATAAGAAAAGCTATAGCCGATATTGTTGTTTACGATTATATTGATACAACCCCATCCAGTAAAATAAGAAAGCCAGTTATACCGACAACAGAAAATAAACTTTTATCAGATGGCAGTAACCTGCCTCAAGTATTAAATACCTTAAATATTAATGATAAAAGTAATTTCAGGATAATAAAGAAGTTACTCCAGGACATTAACGAATCTTATAGCAATTTTGATTTCAATTATATTGGGGGAAATATTGAGTTGATGCTTGAAGAGCAAAATTTGAATAAATCAATACACGTTACGCATATCTCGGATGGAACACTTCGATTTTTATGCTTATTATCCATTCTTTATAACGATAAAAGAGGCAGCTTAGTTTGTATCGATGAACCAGAAGTTGGTTTACATCCTGACATGGTTTTAACAGTGACTAACGCTATAAAGCACGCCGCTAATAGTTCTCAAATTTTTGTGGCCACACATTCTGAAAACTTGCTAAATAATTTCAGTTTAAGTAGTGTGAGGGTCTTCGAAAAAAATGAAAAAAATTCAACTTGCGTAAATTCATTTTCAGAAAATGATTTTAAAGATTGGTATGAAAATTTCAGTGTAGGTAAAATGTGGCGGCAAGGTGACATTGGAGGTAATAGGTATTAAAAACATATTGCTTAAAATGAGAAACCAAAAATACGTCTTGTATATAGAAGGGACTACAGATGATACCAACGGTGATTTACGGCAAGGCTTTCATTCTTTATTTTTTCAAAAATTAGAAGGCAATATGCCCAGAATTAGAATGATGGATAGCCAATCCCAGGCAATGGCTAAATTTAAAAAGCCCCTTCTAAATGATGATCCACTACTAATCATTGATTTGGATAAGCCGGAAACCCATAAAGTAACATTTCTAAATAATGAAAATTTAAAACAGCAATCAGAAAAAGTATTTTTTATGCTTCAGGAAATGGAAGCTTGGTTTCTTTCACAACCTGATATTTTAGATAATTTTTATAAACACAAAATAAGTTCAAAAATAAAAAGGAAGCCCAGTGAAATAGAAAATCCGAGCGATGAATTAATTAAGTTAACGAAAAATATTCCCAAAAAAGAGCACTATCATAAAGTACGGCATGGGGTAGAGTTATTAAAATTATTGAATCTTAATGACCTTATGAAAGAATTTAGTGATGTAAAAAATTTAATAGATTTTTTAACCGCTTAATAGGATCATTACATTCTTTTTCTCTCACTTTATTCCATGAGCCTTTAAAACCCCCGAAATATCCACCATCCATGTATAGCTGCCATCCGGGTCAGTTTCTCCGTTTGCTTTACGCTGATTGGTAAAATATAACGTCTTAAGGTCGGGCGAAAGGCGGCCTTCTACCCCATATACTTTATCAGAAAGCAGCGAGCGGAGATCGATAGGATCGCCCCAGCTATTCCCTTCTTTAAAAACAATAAAAAGATCGGCAGTATGCGGCGGGGCTGGTGGCCGGCCGGTTGAATAGATAATAAACGATTCATCGGGCGCTACAGCAGGGTCATATTCCCCGTATTTATCAAGACTGAAAGAAACGCGCACGGGCTTTTCAAATCGCCCGTTTGTTAATTGCGAGCGGTAGATATGGAAGCTTTTCCCGCTATCGGCACGCATAAAATATATACTGCCATCACCGGCAACCGCCGGGCTGAAAACAGAACTATTGGCATTAATAACATCAGGCAGCCGTTCGGGTACCCCGGCACCCTTCTTTGTTATTTTAACCTTCCATAAATTACCGCCCTTGCCTTTTTGTATGCTCTTGTTGTAATTACCGTCCAATAAGGAATCACCAACATTATGGGGCCTGTTCGAGGCGAAAATTATATATTTCCCATCCGGGGAAAAAGCAGGTTCAAGATCGCGGTATTTGCCTGAAAAATCAGCCATTTCGGGTGCCGGCCATTTTCCGCCAGCCAAGTGCGAAACCATTATCGAGATATCACCCCCTTTGGGGGATTGGCCTATATAAACAGTTTTTCCATCGCGTGTAAAAGCCGGCGCAGCATTGCCCGTTGCCGATGTTGGGATTGCACCCGGGGCAAAAAGTGTTACCGCAGGTTGGTTATGAGTTATGGTATCCTGTTGATAATTTATACAGGTATGGGTAGCAGCGGCAGCTGTTTGCATCATAAAATAAGCAAGACAAACAGGCGCAATTAAAATACTTTTCTTCATTTTATACATAGCATTTTTTGATTTAATGTTTATAGCTACAGTTATTTTATGCCCGGTAAAAATCATTTCAACGGCTGATGCTTTATTTTAAATCAATGGCCGATTTTCGGACAAACGCATTAAATAATTTTAGGGTTATTGTAGCCAAATGCCATGGAAAGGGTCATTTTAAAGACTTGGTTTTTTTACCACAAAGTGCACAAAGATTTCACAAAGACCACCAAGAAAAGAACTTTGTGATCTTTGTGGTTTTAACTTTGTGTACTTTGTGGTAAAAACTAACCTTAATACAAATAAAACGTGTTTGTTCAAATACTATATCAGACGCTGTTATTCGAAATAGTTTTTAATGCCTGTGTCTTGTTTATCAAACCGACGAATTTCTATATTTGAATTTTATCCGCTAACTTTCCCATCCAACAAAATCAAACTACCATGACCATTTTTTCAAAAATAGTTTCGGGCGAGATCCCCGCTTATAAAGTAGCCGAAACCATAGATTTCCTTGCTTTCCTGGATATCAGTCCGCTTGCCGAAGGTCACGTGCTGGCCATCCCTAAACAGGAGGTTGACTATATTTTCGACCTTGATGATGAAACCTATGTGGGCTTGCAGCTATTTGCCAAAATAGTGGCGGCCGGCATCCGAAAAGCTATACCATGCAAAAGGATAGGTGTAGCAGTGATAGGCCTTGAGGTGCCGCACGCCCATATCCATTTAATACCAATGAATAGTGTCAGCGACCTTAATTTTTCGCGGCCAAAATTGAGTTTCACGCCGGAGCAACTTGAAGCTACGGCTGAAAAGATACGGCAGGAGTTGAAAATTTAATGATGTGCGGATGTGCAAATTACAAATGTGCGGATGATTTTTAGCAGTATAACTTATAGAATAGAACGGGCGCCATTTATAATTGTAGCATCTGCACATCCGAAATCCGCACATCCGCACATCCGCACATCCGAAATCCGCACATCTATTTCGCTATCCTGTTTTTATTATCCTTCACAAACGTATCCCAGCCTGAATAATTCTTTTTACTGCCGCTTTTGCCAGTTGGAATCCGTTGAAACGAATGACAAACTGCAACAGCCAGGCCGTCGGTGGCATCCAAAAAATCAGGCGTTTCGGTAAATTTCAACAGGGTTTGCAGCATGGCGGCAACCTGTTCTTTGGCGGCGCTGCCGTTGCCGGTTATGGATTGCTTTATTTTTCGTGGCGCGTATTCAGTTATTATTACGTTGCGGGATAGCGCCGCGGCCATGGCCACACCCTGCGCCCGGCCAAGCTTCAGCATTACCTGTATGTTTTTACCATAAAACGGTGCTTCGATGGCCATACAGTCGGGTTTGTAATTATCGATGAGGCCCACGGTTTTTTCGAATATGCGTTGCAGCTTCAGCATGTGATCGTCCATTTTTTCCATCTTAACCACGCCCAGGCTTATCAACTCTATTTTGGGGCCGGTTTCTTTTATCACCCCGTAGCCCATCACTGCCGTCCCGGGGTCAATACCAAGTATTATGCGTTCCTTTTTAATTACTATCTCCATCTTTTAGTTTGCCGTGGGCGGTTTGCAGTGGGTAGTTCAACGCTACTAAGATAACGAAAAGTTGCCTTCACCCTCTTTACGGCTTGCCATAGAGAGGGTCAGCAAACGAAGTGATGCTGGGGTGAGTTAACCCGCCGTGCATTGGCGCCAATGCCGCTCGCAGAGTTTACTCACCCGGTCGTTGCTTCGCTCGACCACCCTCTCTTCGGCAGGCCGAAAAGAGGGGAGAAAGGTCATCGAAAGTTTTATTTTGCCTTAACTTATCTTCTGCAAACTGCCCTCCAAATATACCATTTCACAGCCCTTGATTTTGCAAAATGCCGAGATATTCCGCCCGGCTGATCAACTTTGCACCCATTGATTCAAGGTGCTGGGTATGCACCTGGCAGTCGACCAAATTATATAACCGACTTTGGCATAGATGTATCAGCGCAACTTTTGATGCATTGCTTACCAGGCTAAACATGCTTTCGCCGCAAAATACGCGGCCAATTTGCACCCCATATAAACCGCCAACCAAATCGCCCTGCTGCCAAACTTCAATGGAATGGGCATACCCGGCTTCGTTAAGTTTTATGTAGGCCGACCGCATGTCATCTGTTATCCACGTCCCATCCTGGCCTTCCCTGGGGACAGATGAGCACGCCGCAATAACTTTATCAAAACATTGATTTTTGGTAACGCTAAATTTGCCGGAACTCAAAACCTGCCGCATGGATTTTGATATTTTTAATTCGGCGGGATAAAGCACAAACCGTTCGTGCGGCGAATACCAAAGTATCGGCGTATCATCACTATACCAGGGAAATATGCCGTTTTGATACGCCAGCAGCAAGCGCTTTACCGATAAATCACCGCCGACGGCCAAAAGGCCATCGGGTTCAGCCAATTCGGGCTGCGGAAATAGTAAGCGCTTATCAAGCCTGAATATCATCAGGCAAATTTACGCCTTACGCTTTATCACCAGCTTTTTATTTTGCGCTTTGGCAACGGCGTCGAGGTATTGCTGTAGTTCCGTGTACTTATCAGCAGGGATAACGTGATTTGTTAAGTTAAATTTGGCTGTGCTTACTACCTGGTTTTTGGCGGCATCATAAACGTAATTTATCTCGTAGTTGCCGTAGGTGAATTTTAAACTTTGGTTTACGGGGAGCGTTTCGATAGTAAAGCCGGCAGGCAGGTCAATAGTGGTAACGGATGACCCCTGCATCGGATACCGAAAAAAATAATCTTTTGTTCTTTTTTCCAATACCGGCACCGAAAAATCCCAAAAATTACTCACTTGCGGATGATAAAATAGCTTATCACCGGACTTAATATCGCAATACTTGTCAAAATCAAGACTCAACGTCGACTCTTTTACTCCGTCATTATCATTACCTGGTTTATAATCAAATGACGCCGGTTGTTTTATATCAAGAGCCCTTAATAAGACCTCTTTCTGCTTATCGACACTCAACGTTGGCAATAAATCGACAAAGATATCCCTTACCTCACCAGTACTTTTTATTTTAACCTCAGCTTTTGCACCGCCATCCGCGTCAAGCATTACGTGTGTTACGCTGTTGAACTGGTTATCCTCTGCCTTACTTTTCGGCGTGCTAACCAATTTGCCCCCATCTTCGGTCACGATA
This sequence comes from Bacteroidota bacterium, assembly GCA_013288235.1. Lineage (GTDB taxonomy): Bacteria > Bacteroidota > Bacteroidia > Sphingobacteriales > Sphingobacteriaceae > Mucilaginibacter. Next base: position 18,578 of record JABDCF010000057.1, read on the forward strand.
AGAGCGTTACGGTTTTCTGTAAACGACCCTAATTTTCCAAACGGTTGTGTATTGCTTGTACACTCAAGCCAGGTAGTGTCATTCTTAAAGGGAACGCATAAGATAATATGATTGGAATAGTCATAGGGAAAGGAATAGTCTGCAGGTTCCTCATTTGCCCCAGCATTTATTTTTGCATAATATGAATTTATTCCTACGGCTTTAAGCAATGCACACATGTAATTAGATAGCGCCTTACAATCGCCGTATTTTTTTTGGTCAACAAATGTGGCGGGAAAAGGCTTTAAACCACCAATGCCTAATTGAATACTTACGTACCTCATGTTTTGCTGCATGTACCGATACAAAAACTTAGCTTTTTCTTTGTCGGTTTTAATAGTATCAGTCATTTTTCTGATTTGCTGTATCCTTTCCGGGCTCAGCGTGCAAACATCTGCATTGAGTGCTTGTTGCCATTTGCCATAACTTTGCCACGTACTTAAATCGCCGGGTTGGCCGTAAAATTCAAACTTGGTGGCAATAAACCGTATCACTGGTAAATACCGCCAGGGCATAGCACCGTCTTCAGGCTTGATGGCCTTTAGACTATGGACTTTCCATGCATAAGTTACGATGTTTCCTGAGGTTATTTTTTCGGGTTTCAGATTTGTATTTTTATCGAGATATCTGAAACCTGCATCATCATTTATTGACAAGGAGTAGTAGGAATTTTGAACGCTTTGTTCCTCATCTTCAATTGACCATTCTCCCAGACCAATAAGACTACTTTGATCTGATTCAAAACTCATTTCAATTGTTGTTGGGTAATTTACAATAGTATGGGCTATCTCCAAAACCCTATCATCGGTGACTATTGACTCGTCACTTTCGGCAGCATGGTCGTACATGTCGCTTTTATGATACTTTTTTATTAATTTACCGTCAGCATCATATACCCTCATCTCAAAAGAGTAAACGTTGCTAAATTTTTTATTATACGGCAGGGAAATCCGCGCCTCATCGTTTGCTTTTTCATTTAAAACTGTAACAATGGTGTGTATTTTAAGTTCCTGCTTACCTGGCCCCTTTACATTATTTTGTTCGCTGCTAAACCGCAACACTGAATTTGCATTTTCCTTTAATGAATCCGGTATGCCTGCTGCGGAGTATAATTCCTTTGGCACTTCAATGTCCTGGCTGTAAGCGCTTTTAGTCATTAAAAAGCATACAGCTGCTATAAAACAAAGCCCTTTTACATTTTTGCTCATCGCTGTTATCATCCCTTTTTCAATACAATTTGTTCATTCAGCATTTCATTCATTTTCTTAAAAAACTCATGCAGCTCACCATAATGGTCTTTCGAATATTCGGCCACGTTAAAGCCAATACTGTAGCGTATAATAACCGACCCATCCTGTTCAGCTGCCATACGCCTGAATGTGAAACTTTTATCAGGCATGGCCATATTGATGTTTTTTGGCAAAGCATCTACTTTATATCCTGCGGGCATTTTATAAATGCCATTTATAGAATAGCTACGCGGGTAGGCAAAGTCAACATCGGTCATCCTGTTTTCACTTAAAAACGGGTTTGCTTTAAATGGGGTAAACAAATTTGAATTTACGTAGATATAATTCTCATCGGCGCCGGCAAGGTCAAGGTTAAAGCCTACCTTTTGTACCAGCGGCAACGAATCTACATCCATATTATCCATCGTAAGGGTTGGTATCTTCAGGTTATTATCTCCACCGATCAGGTATTCGATATATTTTTTTTCACCGTCTTTTTTATACCGCTCCATCGCACTTACCCTATCGTAGCTTGTATTGCTGATCTCGGCAGTGCCTTCCATTTTTCCGCCTGTTTTTATTTCAGCATTTATTAAAACTGCCTGCCGCACGGGCAACTCTCTTTTTAAATGAACAATATCATACAGGTTTTTTGCTTTATCGATATACAGCCCTGATGAATTTAGCAGTTCATCTGGCGTCTCACTGTATATATTGTATTTACCGGTGGCATCAAGCACATATGATTTTGTGCTGTCAACCGGCACATAAACAACAGCCCTGTTAAACTGTATCGTCGAAGTGTAGTAGGGATCAACCTTGCCGTGTTCCCTTGTACTCACAACCATTGGGTAAACTTCTACTCCCGATAGTTTTAGCAAATGATATAAAATCAAGTTTATCTCTGCCGAGTTACCGGTTTTATTGTCCCATGCCTTCGAGGTCCCGTCGTTGGTGTACCATCTGTCAGTTCCGTCCCACTTCATAGTGGTTTTTACCTGGTTAAAAATGTAGGCTATTTTATCATCATCGGCTTTAAAGGCTTTTGCTTTGGTTATTATAGCTTCCTCGCCGGTTAGTTTTCTTTTTAGCTGACCGCCAAAATCTTCATCATCGATAAGTTTGCCGCCAACTTTTGCCCACGTATCCGAACCTGTTTGCTGAAAACCACCTATCGGCCGCAAAGAAACAAGCTGAAAACGCAGGGATTGTACATTATCGTGATAGGATGACATGTAAGGCTCATCAACCAATGAGTGTATATTGGCCATCGCCCTTGTCTCAATTGCAAGGGTATACGGGAATGCTTCGGTTCCATCCATCAAGCTTCTGCCATCCTCCTTTTTTGTTTGTTTTATTAGCGGCTGGTTAAAATGCGGCATGGCCCTGAAATAAAACACATCAGGTATTGAAGTACTTAGCTCATTGTACCTTACCGGAATTTTTTCCTGGAAATCCCAATCGGGGAAATCCCAGTAAGCATTTGCGTTCCAGTTATATTTATATTCAATTATACTGCCCGGCTTCACATTGGGCATGGTAAATGTTATTTCACTGTTTAGTTTGTCAACTACTTTAGTGTATATCAGTTTTTTATCCAGTTTTGTGATCTCAGGTTTTCCATCAACCATATTAATAGTTTCGGCCTGCACCCCTGTGATGTATTCCAAATGATCGCCGCTAAAAAACCCGATCGTCACATTTGCGTTGTCTTTGCCATTGTCATTAAATATTTTTATCCTCTTGTGTACTTCTTGTGTTATACTCATCAGGTTATCGCCAAAGTATATGGCGCCCTTTTCAAAAAGTATTTCGGCATTGGCATCTTTTTCAAAATCGCAAGAGGTTAATTCGAGGTCTTCTTTGCTAACTGTGCCGTAAGGCTGTGCTTCGGGTGCCGGGGTTTGGGCCTGCGCTTTAACACATAGCGTAGCCGCACCTAATAAAAAGAGGGTAAAAAATTTCTTCATCGCTTTAGGGTTTAATCAACCGAATATAGTAATAAATTAGTGACAAGGATAAAAATTAAATACTAACCGTTGAGATTTGCTATATTTTTTTTAACACTATCTGCTCATTCAGCATTTCGTACATTTTTTTGTAGAAATCGCGGATGCTGACGTACTCATCTTTTAAGAATAATGCTTTTTTAAAGTCAATTTTATAATTTACCAGTATATCCCCGTCCTGTTCAGCAACGATGCGCTTAAAACTGATGCTTTTATCAGGCATTAGCAATGAAAGGCTTTTTGGGAGCGACTCAATTTTATAACCTGTGGGTACCTTATAACGTCCATTTATAGCATAGCTGTTAATGCTGCCGAAATCAATGGTAGAATTTCTTACCTCGCTTAAAAATGGATTTGTTTTGAATGATGTAAATAAGTTGGGGTTAAAATAGATATATGTGTCGTCAGAACCGGTCAAATCCTGCTTAAACGCTATGTTTTCAGTTAGCGGCAGACTATCTATCTCTGTGTTCTCCCGTTTGTATGAAATTATTTTTAAATTGTTATCGTCATCCTTCAAAAGGTCGGTGTATTTATTTTCACCTAACGTGCCATATGACCTTAAGCTATTTATCCGGTTGTAGCTAAAGTTATTTATTTGTGCAGTGCCTTCTAACACGCCTTCAGGCTTAATTTCAGCATTCACAAACACCACTTTTCTTGAAGGGTTTTCATTTTTTAAATAGGCCAGGGTGTACAAATGACTGGCAGGATCCATAAACAATCCTGATGTATTTAACAGGTCAAATGGAAAGTCGTTGAATGTATTGTATTTATCACTCGCATCCAGTATATATTTGGTGTCTTTGTAAGCTACAGAAACAACAGTTGTATTAAATTGACTAAGGTCGTGAATGCTTTCCTGTAGCTTGCCATGCTGGCGGGTGCTGAAAAGTTCCGGGTAACATTTTATCCCGGCCTGTTGAAGAAAATTATAAAGGATAAAATTAATTTCCGTTGAATTACCTATCTTTTTCTCCCATACTTTTTTCACACCATCAACCAGGTAGCACCTGCTTCTTTCGTTCCATTTAACGCTATTTTTCACACTGTTAAATATATAGCTGATCTTTTCGTTATCAGACTTTAATGATTTTGCTTTGGCTATTAATGTATCGTCTGCTATCTTTTCTGTCAATTGTCCGCCCCAATCTGCATTTTCCACTAATCCGCCAGCCCACTCTTGCCATGTATATTCAATTTTTCTTAATGTTCCATGTAATGAATATTTAAACCCAACTAAAATAAACTCTATCCTTTGAATATTGTCTGCAGCCCCGGTAGCATACGGTTCATCCTTGTATGACCCTATATTGCTCATTGCCCAGGTGTAATTATTGCCGATAGTATCATTTTCCCCCTTTATCCACGGCTCGGTTGTATGTGTGGTATACGGTTTATAGGTTCTTGGAATAACTTTATAAGAATAGTCGCTCCTGATCGCTGCTTTTAATTCACTGTATCTTACCGGTATACGTTCCTGGAAATCCCAATTAGGGAAGCCCCCTGTATAACCAAGTTTTAACTTATATGAAAATTCAATTACCGAACCTGGCTTTACATTCGGGAAACTAAACGTTACTTTTTTTCTGAATTTGTCAATAGCCTGTTTGTAAATAAGTGATGGATCAACTTTTGTATATTCAATAACATTTTTGTTTATATTAATTGTTTGTGCTTCCACATCGCTCACATCTTCGTCTCCGTGTGCGCTGTAGTATTCAATAGTCACATCGGCTTCATCTTTCCCTTTGTCATTCAATATTTTTATTCTTTTGTGCCGCAGCATTGTTGTTGATGTAAAACCGGTTTCTACCACAGCCTGGTCAAAAAGCACCATCGCATTGGCATCCTTTTCAAAATCGCATGAAGTCATTTTAAGATCGGAAACATCAATTTGTCCAAAGGGCTGTGCGGTATAAACGGGCGCTTGCGTTTGCGCCTTAACAAACAATGTAAAAATGCAAAACACAAACAACGTAAAGATTTTACTCATTGTGATATGGTGGTAAATTGGATATAACAAATATATAATCCTGTAATCAATTTATAGGCTACTGTTTTTTTAATACTATCTGCTCATTAAGCAGTTCGTACATTTTTTTGTAGAAATCGCGGATAGCCGTATATTCCTCTTTTGTAAATAATGACCTGTTATAAATAATTGTGTAATTTATAACCATAAGCCCATCCTGCTGTGCCGTAAAACGCCTGAAAGTTATACCATTGCCAGGCATTCTCATCATTACCGGTTTTGGTAAAACATCAATTTTATAACCCGGAGGAATTTTATAATGCCCGTTTATTAAATAAGTATTGAGCCTCCCAAAATCAATAGTTGAGATGCGGGTCTCATTTAGAAAAGGATTTTTGTCAAATCCCGAAAACAAGTTAGGGTTAAAATACATGTAGTTGCCGTCAGGCGCTGTTAAATTATATTGAAATTCAAAAGTCTGCACTAACGGCAAAGTATCAATTGCAAGATTATCAAGCGTTAGGGCTGTAATTTTTAAGCCTTTAAATTTATCCTGCAGTTGCTCAATATATTTTGTTTTGCCCTGTTCGTTGTACTGTCGCAAGTATTTTTCACGGTTGTTGGCCAAGCCGCTGATCTCCGTATTTCCCTGCAATTTTCCATCGGCGCCAATACTGCCGTTTACTAATATTACTTCCCTCGCAGCTTCATTTTTTATCAACTTCATGCTGAATTTTTTACTTGACGGATCGATAAACAATGCGTTTAAACCAATAAGGTCGGGCGGGATGCTGTTGTAGTTGTTATAGGGATTTGAAGCGTCTAATACATAATATTTGGCGGAATCGACCGGATAATAAACAACCACCCGGTTCAGATGGGAAACATTTGGATATTGAGGGTCAATCTTGCCGTGATCCCTGGTGCATAGGACCAATAAAGAACTGTTTACATTTGCCTTTTTAAGCAGATCAAATAAAATAAGGTTAATTTCGGTTGAGTTGCCGGTTTTTTTATCCCAGGCTTTTTTGACGCCCTCGTCTGCAAACGCATGATCCTGTTTGTTCCACTTCATTGTATTTTTAACCGTATCAAAAAGGTAGGATATCTTTTCGTCGGTTGTTTTTAATGTTTTGGCCTTGGCAATAATTTTGGCTTCATTATCCAGATTTTTATTAAGCTGCTGGCCAACGTTTTCGTCCGCCAGGATACTTCCGCTAATAAATGCCCATGTAAAATATTTTGCGTTTCTTGTTATCAAAATCTGCTGCAAGTAATCTTCAGGATAATCCATAAACGGTTCCGATTTAAAAGATGGCACCTTCGCAAGCGCCCACATATGTTTTTCTGCGCCTTTATCATCTAATTTTACGGTGCTATCTCTGAATAGTGGCTGTAGAACTTTTCGATAAACACTAAATATTGGGGCAATAGGAAACCCGGCATCAAATTCGCTGTACCGGCATGGAATCGAAGATTGAAATGTCCAATCTGGGTAATTGTGTGGATCAGCAGTAGTCCATGTGTAAACAAACTCCAAAACCGAACCTGGCTTAATATTAGCGAAAGTAAATACTATCGCCTTTGTATTGTTATCGGTAAATTCAGTGTAAATCAATTTTTTATCAACGTCAGTGTACTCAATTGTATTATTGTTGAGATTAATTGTCTCAGCTTCAAGGTCAGTTATCATTTCATCATTGGTTGACCTCTGAAATTCAATGCGGATATTCGCTACATCTTTGGCATTATTATTAAATATTTTTATTCTCTTATGCCTTTGCATTTTTATGGTGTAGCCTGTATGGGTAACCACAGCATAGTCAAAAAGCACCATTGCATTAGCATCTTTTTCAAAATCGCACGATGTCATTTTAAGGTCGGCGGTATCTATTATTCCATACGGCTTGGTGGTTTGGGTCGGGGTAACTTGTTGTGCATTGACGCATCCTGCCAGCAGTACCAGGATCAATAGGGGAAATAGCTTTTTCAATCGACTCGGTTTTGATCCCACTAAAATAATAATAATTAGCGTAATACGATTGTTATTAAACCAATGGTAAATTGCATCGTCATACCAACAGCATGAGCAATATAAAACAGTTAAAGCATTTATGGTCGCGCGCCGGGTTCGGGCTGCGCTTCGATGATTTAGCTGGGCTTGAAGATGCTACGGTAAAACATGCCGTAAAACAACTTTTTGATGCTGCGGATCCGGCGCCGGTTAATATAGTGCAGGGCGCTGCCGATTATGATGCTGTTATAAAAGGGGATGTAACTGCCCGCAAAATGTTTATGCAACAGCAGCGGCAGCAGGAAAAAGATTTGAACATTGGCTGGATAAACAAAATGAGTACCACCAATGCCGTGTTGCAGGAAAAAATGACCTTGTTTTGGCATAATCACTTTGCCTGCCGCGCCAATATTGCTTTGTTTACGCAGCAGTTAAATAATATTCAGCGGGTTAATGCGCTTGGTAATTTCCGCACTATGTTGCTGCAGGTCGCCGAATCGCCGGCCATGCTGCAGTTTTTAAATAACCAGCAAAACCGCAAAGGACACCCGAACGAGAATTTCGCGCGGGAGTTGATGGAGCTTTTTACCATTGGCCGCGGTAACTATACCGAAATCGACGTTAAGGAATCGGCGCGGTCATTTACCGGTTACGGTTTTAATAAGGCAGGTGAGTTTGTTAACCGCCCCTTTGTGCATGATAACGGGCAAAAAACTTTCCTCGGACAAACCGGCAACTTTAACGGCGAAGATATTATAGGCATCTTGCTGGAGAAAAAAGAAACCGCGCATTTTATCTGCAATAAGCTTTATAAATACCTGGTAAATGAAACGCCCGATCCTGTGCATGTAAATGCCATGGCGGATGTTTTTTATAACAGCAAATACGAAATAAAACCGCTGCTTGAATATGTTTTTACCGCCGATTGGTTTTATGACGATAAAAACACAGGCAACCTTATAAAAGCGCCTGTTGAATTTTTGGTAGGATTGAACCGGCAGTTTTATATCACGTATCAACGGCCCGAAGTTTTATTGCAGTTTCAGCGGGTACTTGGGCAGGTACTTTTTTATCCACCGAATGTGGCCGGCTGGCCGGGAGGCAGAAACTGGATAGATAGCTCCTCGTTGATGTACCGGCTTAAAATACCGTCCACATTATTAGATGGCGGGCTGATAGATTTTAGCGGCAAAGCCGATCCGGAAGACGAGGCATATATAGCCATTGTACGCAACCAGCAGCAATTTGTAAGCACAAAGGTGCAAAGCCAGCCCGATTGGGACAAGTTTTTAAACGGTATCCCAAAACACACATCGAAAACAAGCATTGCATCGTTTTTACTGGAGCCGAAACTAAGTAATGCGCTTTTAAAAAATATAGACCAGGCGACAGATACCAAGGCGATGGTTATTGAATTGGTTTCGACGCCGGAATATCAGCTTTGTTAAGGTTGAATTATTGATTTAATGAATAAAAAAATCAATAATTCAATAATTCAGTAGTTCAATAATTACAGGCATGAACAACGCAGCACATATTAAACATCTATACGCCAGGGCCGGGTTTGGGATCAGGTTTGAGGATTTGCACGATCATGAGAACTGGTCGATAAATAAATCAGTAAGGAAACTCTTCAAAGCATCTGAAAAACAAGAACCCATAACGGTTTTGACCGAAAATATCGACCTGCGCGCTCATCCGAAAGATCAAACGGACGAGCAAAAAAAAATGATACAGGAAGACCGCAATAAGCAGGAAAAAGCCCTTAACGAGGCCTGGATGAAACAGTTAAGCGAAACAGATGCACAGCTACAGGAAAAAATGACCCTTTTTTGGCACAACCATTTCGCCT
>JABDCF010000058.1 GCA_013288235.1 Bacteroidota bacterium
ACCCGGAAACAATTACCAAAACCGCCACGGATTATATGCAAAACATCCGTGTGGAATTATTTAACGAAATGCTGAATGATCGTTTGAGCGAATTACTGCAAAAACCTAATCCGCCTTTTCTTTTCAGCCAATCAAGCTATGGCGGGTTTATTGGAAAGCAGGATGCGTTTACAACCCTTGCAGTAGCAAAACCCGGCGAATTGGAAACTACAGTAAAAGCTGCCGTGGCCGAAACGGAGCGCGTACGCCAGTTTGGCTTTACGCTAACAGAACTTGAACGGGCTAAACAGAACGCGTTATTAGCAATTGATAATGCTTATAAAGAACGGGACAAAACCCAATCGGCAGCATTTGCTAACGAGTACCAGCAAAACTTTTTAACCGGCGCAGCTATACCGGGTATATCATACGAGTATAATTTTTATGTAAATAACATAGGCAAAATAACCCTGGCCGAGCTAAACGCAATGGCAGGCAAATTTGTTAGCGACCAAAACAGGGTAATACTGGTTGAAGCGCCGGATAAGGACAAAGATAAATTGCCCGATGAAAAAACCTTACTGGGCTGGATTAGCGCAGCCGCGCAAAATTTAAAACCCTATATCGACTATACAACTGACAAGCCTTTGTTAGCCAATTTGCCGCCGCCGGGCAAGGTCACCAGCACACAGGTGGATAGCACTATCGCAACAACAACCATAACCCTAAGCAATGGGGTAAAAGTTATATTAAAGCCAACCCAATTTAAAAACGACCAGATATTGATAAACGGGTACAGCTTTGGCGGTACTTCACTGGCAAGCGACGATGATTTTATATCGGCTGATTTTGCTGCAAGTATTATTGGTGGTAGTGGCATAGCCGGTTTCTCGCAGGCAGAACTTGATAAAAAATTGGCGGGCAAAAACGTAAGCGTTTCTCCTTATATCAGCGATGTTGCCGAAGGAATATCGGCAAGTTCAACGCCGCGGGATTTTGAAACGGCAATGCAGTTAATATACCTGTATTTTACACAGCCGCGTAAAGATGTGGATATATGGCAATCAAATATCAGCCAGACCAAATCGTTATTGGCAAACCGCAGCCTTGATCCGGGCAGCGTTTTTAAAGACACTATTTCTGCTACCTTAAGTAACCATAATTTCAGGGGAATGGTGGTTACACAGGATCAGTTAAGCAAAGCCACCCTTGATAAAGCCTATGCCTTCTACCAGGACAGGTTTGCCGATGCCAGCGGATTTGTATTTACTCTGGTAGGCAATTTTGATGTTAAGGTGGTTCAACCATACCTTGAGGCGTACCTGGGCAGCCTGCCTTCAACAAAGCGCAATGAGACCTACAAGGTTTTGGGTGTGCACCCACCCGCGGGGCAGATCACAAAAACGGTTAATAAAGGTATCGGCGATAAAAGCAGCGTGCAACTGGTATTTAGCGGCAGTTACGATTATAATGACAACAATAATATTCAAATGGATGCACTGGAATCCATCCTGCAGATTAAACTTGACCAACGGCTGCGTGAAAAAGAAGGCATGGTTTATTCGCCCGGTGTAAAAGCTGATTACAAAAAGATACCCGAAGGGCGTTACAGTTTCAGCGTTTATTTTGAATGTGCGCCCGCCAATGTGGACAAGCTGATAGCGGCTACCATGGAGGAAATAAATAACATCAAACAAAATGGCGCCCTACCCGCCGATGTTGAAAAATCAAACATTCAGGACGCACGGGCAACACAGGTGGAGTTGAAGCAAAATATTTTTTGGGCAGGATATTTGGGTTCCGCATCGCAAAATCAGCAGGATCCCAATGCTATCCTTCACCACGTTGGCAACCTTAGCAATGTAACCGTACAAAGCACAAAGGATGCCGCCAATAAATATTTAAGCGGTGATAATTTGATAAAGTTTATTTTATTGCCTGAGAAGAAGTAGGCATAAAATACTGAAGTTTAATAAGCCCCGCCGGAATTTGGCGGGGCTTATTTTTCCGCGCTTAAAAAGGCACAGGGAGCAACAGCGATTTTTTATAAACGGGATCTTTTGTGCTTAGAAAATTATGATTTACCGCTCGGGGCGCCACGGCATTTTATTGGCCGATAGTCCTTATCTTTACAAAAACCTCAACATGACCGCAGCGCCTGTTAACGTAACCCCATCTATCGTCACTATTTCTACTATTGCAACCTGCTGGCCACTTTTAAAAAACCGGTGTTGGTTGAAAAATTATATGGAGCAGGTAAGGAATTTGATTCGGTAATAATGGGGATTGATGATATTGATAGGTTTGGACGCTGCCGCGAGTTTAGCGAAGCGTAACTCGTAGTATCACATGGTGTAAGCTTTCAGCTTACATAAATATGCGTGGAAGCTGAAAGCTTCTTCCATGCCGCACCACGAGTTACGCTTCGCTAAACTCGCGGCAGCGAAAAAAGGGCATGATCCAAAAACCATGCCCTTCAATATGTCTACTTTCGACTTAATACCTGTAATATTCCGGCTTAAACGGCCCGTCAACAGTTACGCCAATGTATTCGGCTTGGTCCTGGTCTAAAACTTCCAGTTCAACACCTATTTTAGCAAGGTGTAAACGGGCAACTTTTTCGTCGAGGTGTTTTGGCAGGGTATAAACTTTGTTTTCGTATTTATCACCATTGTTCCAAAGCTCCAGTTGTGCCAGGGTTTGGTTGGTGAACGAGTTGCTCATTACAAAGCTTGGGTGGCCTGTGGCGCAACCTAAGTTTACCAGGCGGCCTTCGGCTAATACTATCAGGTCTTTACCATCAATAGTATATTTATCAACCTGTGGTTTAATTTCAATTTTAGTATTGCCATAAGCGCCGTTTAACCAGGCCATGTCAATCTCATTATCAAAGTGACCTATGTTACAAACAATGGCTTTATCTTTTAATGCGCGGAAATGGCTTTCGCGAACGATGTTTTTGTTGCCTGTAGCGGTAACTACTATATCAGCTTCAGCAATGGCGGTCGAAAGTTTTTTAACTTCAAAGCCTTCCATAGCCGCCTGTAAGGCACATATAGGGTCAATTTCGGTTACAATAACACGAACACCAGCATTGCGCAATGAATCGGCCGAGCCTTTGCCCACATCGCCGAAACCACAAACAACAGCAACTTTACCGGCCATCATTACGTCAGTAGCGCGACGGATCGCATCAACAAGCGATTCGCGGCAACCATATTTGTTATCAAATTTCGATTTGGTAACCGAGTCGTTAACGTTTATAGCAGGCATCGGTAATGTACCGGCTTTCATGCGCTCGTATAAACGGTGAACGCCTGTAGTAGTTTCTTCCGATAAACCTTTAATACCGGCAATCAGTTCAGGATATTTATCAAGCACCATGTTGGTAAGGTCGCCGCCATCATCCAATATCATGTTCAATGGTTTGCGGTCTTCGCCAAAAAATAAAGTTTGCTCAATGCACCAGTCAAATTCTTCGGCGTTCATACCTTTCCAGGCATAAACAGAACCACCGGCAGCAGCAATTGCGGCAGCGGCATGGTCTTGTGTTGAAAATATATTACATGATGACCAGGTAACTTCGGCGCCAAGCTCAATCAATGTCTCGATTAACACAGCGGTTTGGATAGTCATGTGCAGGCAGCCTGCAATACGAGCGCCTTTTAATGCTTTTGACGGACCGTACTCTTTGCGCAAGGCCATTAAGCCAGGCATTTCAGCTTCGGCCAATTCTATCTCTTTGCGGCCCCATTGGGCTAATGAAAAGTCTTTTACTTTATACTTTACGTAGGCGGTTTCTACTGCTGACATAGTTTTTCAATTTTTTTTCAAAGGTAACTGATAGGTTTAGCAAAAAGAAATCCAACTGATTAAGTTGTCATAGGACAATTTTTGTTGCCCATTAATTAATATAAAATAATGCGTTGAATGGGGTATAACAGAAAATTAGCCGATTTAGCTATAGATTTAAGCTGGGAATAAGGGGGAAATAATGATTTGCCAACTTAAACTTCGATAACCTTTTGCTCGTGCTTGGGCAGTTTATTTGAATGGGCAAGTTTGTTGTTTTGGGTCATTGAAAGGCTGCCATTATAAACCGCGCCGTTTTCAACCTGTAGCGTTTGGGTACGTATTTCGCCGGTAATTTTACCTGAAGCTTTTATTTCAAGGGAATTTACCTGGAGGTTGCCGGTTACGGTTCCATATACAACCATTTCCTTTGTTATGATATTCCCGAGGATCGATCCTTTTTCACCTACAATCAAACCTTCATCTACCATCACATCGCCGGTGATCTGCCCATCTATACGAGCAAAAGCAGGCGCTTTAAGGTTACCATCCAATATACAGCCTTCGCTGATAAGCGTTGATATGGACTGCATGTCTAATGAGACGTTATCTTTTTTCGAAAAAAATGCCATTGTTTTACCCTCCGCTAATTATTAAGTGTCAAAAACTTTATGGGGTTTATGGCTTTGCCATCCTTGCGTACCTCATAATGCAAATGATTACCGGTTGAGTGCCCGGTTGAACCTATCTCCCCCACTTTTTGTCCAACGGTTACTTCCTGCCCAACCTTTACGGTGATACGGGACAAGTGCCCATATAAGGTTTCGAAGTTATTGGCATGCGCAATACGTACGCAATTGCCATAACCACCATACCAGCCAGCAGATTCAACCCTGCCGTTAGCAGTACACCGGGCTTCATCTCCCTTGTTGCCTTTAAAATCTATACCCGGGTGAAATTCAGCATGGGCTGAATTAAACGGGTCGCTCCTGTATCCAAAAAATGAAGTCAGTGAACTTATGCGCGGGTAACCCATCGGGGTAAATGCAACCGTGTGCACTAACCTATCAAGATATTCATCATATAAAGAATATGTTTCCGAATCAGTAAGTTTTGCAGCTTCGGCATTACCGTTACCACCTACGGCTTTGTTTGAAAAACCTTTTAACCCACGTTTTTTTAGATAATCGTTTATTTTTTGCAGCTTGCCTTCAATATCCTGCACATAAGCCTGAGCGCTACTGGCCCTTTTTTGTTCAGTTGCGGCTGCAGGCATGGTGCCTTTAAGTGCATTAAGTTGCGACAGCAGCTGTTTTTTTTCTTCCTCTGCCCGGTTGTTTTGCGACCGCAGGTAAACAATTGATACTGAAAGCAATACAATTATTCCGAAGATGCCTAAAGCATAATGTTTTAATCTACCGAGGTGTTTGGTTCTTATTTGAATGGTTTTAGTACGTTGATTACCTTTGTTTACAATGATAACTGTACTGATGTCTCGCTGTTTTTGGTTCATTTCGCTATACAAAGAAATTAGGGACGGCAAGATAAGTAATACGCAGGAAAATTCAATATTAATTATAAATAAACATTTTGTTAAGTTGCCCGAAAGTTAGGAGTCTCAAGTCAAAGTCAGGAAGTTATGTTTTTTCTAAAATATGTAGATGACTCAGGACTTCTGACTTAAGGCTTTGGACTTCGAAAAAGTCAGTAAAATGTTATAATCCTTATTTTTAAACAATAACTAATAATCATTTACTACTTTTGAATTGAAATTTAGAGAAAGAAACAATGTATCCAGAATATTTAGTGGCCCCTATGCGGGATGAGTTAACCAGGGTTGGTTTTGAAGAGTTAAAAGATGCAGATGCCGTAACCAAAGCTATTGAAAGCGAAGGGACAGTATTTGTAATGGTAAATTCTGTTTGCGGATGTGCCGCGGCTAATGCCCGCCCTGCCGCACGCATGGCAGCGCAAAGCGAAAAACATCCCGACAGGCTGGTAACAGTTTTTGCAGGTATGGAAGCAGATGCTGTGAACAAAGCACGTGCTTATATGCTGCCTTATCCACCATCTTCGCCGGCTATGGCTTTATTTAAAGATGGCAAATTGGTGCATATTATTGAACGCCACCAGATAGAAGGCCGTCCGGCACAAATGATCGCTGATAACCTGATCGGTGCTTTTGAACAGTATTGCTAAAGAGTTTTTATACCTATAAGTAAAACCCGGTTTGTAAATGCAGATCGGGTTTTTGTTTGTTAATGCAACTGTTTATACACTAATAGCCAACAGGTGATAATATCTCCATTTGCTGACATGACATTAAAAAAAATCACAAATTGCCTTTAACATTTTCCCTATTTCACTGTCAAATGTAAAATTACACGACAGAAATTATTTATAGCTGCATAAAACGTTATTTAGCACACTGACGTTATTTACTACGATGAAAAAAATTATTCTTCCCTCACTCATAATCATAATAGCGTCTTTCGGTTTTATGCCGGCAAATACGGTAACACGCTCGGCCATCACCTTTCAAACAAAAAATATGGGTATCGCTGTTGATGGTGCAATAGGCGACTTGCAGGCGAACGTTCAGTTCAATCCAGCCAACCTGCAGACAAGTACCGTTGAAGCCTCTGTTGACGTTAATACTATTAACACAGATAATTCAAGCAGGGATGAACATTTAAAAAGCGAAGATTTTTTCGATATTGCACACTATCCTAAAATCACATTAAAGTCGGTATTATTTAAGCATAAAAGCGGTAATAATTATACTGGCTCTTTTAATCTTACCATAAAAAACAAAACCAAATTAGTTGAGGTGCCTTTTATCTTTACTCAAAAGGGAAATGAGATGGCTTTTAAAGGCAGTTTTAAACTAAACCGGCTCGATTTCGGCATTGGCGATAGCAGCCTGGTACTTTCGGACGAGGTTACGGTTAATATAGATGCGGAGTTCGGAGGATAGTTGATTGAGTTTATTAAGTGAGTGGTTGAATAAGTTCAAATAAATATAACTTAATCAACATAATCCAACGTAATCAACTATTAACTAAACCGTGTACCTTTACAAGTATGAAATTACGCATACTTGTTTTAATTAACGCGGCGGCGGTTGCTGTAACCCTTTCGGCCGTAAATTACTACTTCCAGCACAGTTTGTACTATGTAGCTATAACCTTTTTGGTTACTATTGTTACAAGTTTTATAGTTTTCTATTACCTGATAGAAAAGTATGTATACTCCAAAATAAAGCTAATTTATAAGCTGATACATAATTTAAAACTTGGCCGTGACCTTCGCGATGCTTTAGGCGAGCATATGAGCGCCGACCCCATTAACGATGTTGAGCACGAAGTAAAAGAGTGGGTTAAAGAAAAGAAAAGCGAAATTGATGAACTCCGTAAACAGGAAAAATTTCGCCGTGATTTTTTATCCAATATATCGCACGAATTTAAGACCCCGCTTTTTGCTATTCAAGGTTATATCGAGGCTATACAGGACGATGATTTTGAAGACAAACGGCTGGCAAAGGATTTTTTAGCAAAGGCTGCTAAAAATGTAGACCGGCTAACCTACCTGGTTAACGACCTTGATGAAATATCAAAACTCGAGTCGGGCGAGATACCTATTAACCTTACGAGGTTTAAGATAAACGACCTTATAAAAGAGGTTTTTGAATCGATGGAGATCAAAGCCAAGCAACATAACATTAAGTTAATATTCAAACAAAAATACGACGAGCCAATACTGGTAAATGCCGACCGTGAAAAAATAAGGCAGGTACTTGTTAACCTTATTGATAACTCATTTAAATACGGAAATGAAGAAGGCAGCACTTCCGTAAGCCTGTTTGAATTGCATGACCAGGTGCTTGTTGAGGTTACCGATGATGGCATCGGGATTGAAGAAAAATACCTTCCACGCTTATTTGAGCGCTTTTTCAGGACAGATAGCAGCCGCTCCAGGCAGATAGGCGGCTCGGGTTTGGGGCTTGCCATAGTGAAGCACATTGTTGAAGCACACGAGCAAACTATTAACGTTAGGAGCACCGAAGGGCTCGGTTCGACCTTCGGTTTTACGTTGCAAAAATCCAAACAGAGTTTACCTTTCCCTAACATACCTGTTCTAAAAGCTTAACATTAACTTAACATTGCAAAGTTACCTTTGCGCAAATACACCCCCCAAATGTCACTTAACAGTATATTTCAATACTTTGTTCCAAAAGATAAAAAGGTATTTTTTCCGCTATTTGAGCAGGCTGCAAACAATGCAGTTGCTATGGCTACAATACTTGTAGAAACGGTTAATTCGGAAAATCCGGCGAGTCGCGAAGACATGATACGGCAGATTGACAAACTGGAAAACAAAGGCGACGAAATAACACACCAGATATACCTTGAACTCGGGAAAAACTTTATTACACCGTTTGACCGTGAAGATATACACTTGTTAGCATCGGCGATTGATGACGTTGCTGATAACATACAGGGCGCTGCAAACCGCATGAGCCTCTATCGTATAGATGACTTTAATGATCATATAAAAAAGCTTTCCGAATTGATATTACAGGGGAGCGTAGAGCTGGCAAAAGCAATAAGGGAATTAAGGGACCTGAAAAATGTGCGGGCTATTGCCGATTCGTGTATCCGCATTAACAGTATTGAGAACCAGGCGGATAATGTTTTTGACCGCGCCGTTGCCGATTTATTTTTATACGAAACGGACGCTATACGCCTGATTAAATATAAAGAGATATTGTCTTCACTGGAAACGGCTACGGATATGTGCGAAGATGCGGCGAATGTTATGGAATCTATTTTAGTTAAAAACGCTTAAAACTAAATGTTTACACCCTTACTTATTGTCGTTATTTGCCTTGCCCTGATATTTGATTATACCAATGGCTTTCATGATGCCGCCAACTCCATAGCAACCATCGTATCAACTAAGGTATTAACCCCTTTCCAGGCGGTTATGTGGGCGGCTGCTTTTAACTTTTTAGTGTACTTTTTTGCGAAGGAATATAAAGTCGCCGATACCATATCAAAAATAGTATTTATACATTATATAACGCTAAATGTAATACTCGCCGGGCTAATCGCTGCTATTTCGTGGAACCTTATTACCTGGTGGTTTGGCATACCTTCAAGCTCATCGCACACGCTTATCGGCGGCTTTGCAGGGGCAGGTATCACTAACGCCATTTATATGGGCGCAAATGGGTTACACGCTGTAAATATGCATTATATACTGCCCATCTTGGCCTATATAGTATTAGCGCCTTTAATAGGTTTAATAATATCCTACATTGTAACAATAATTGTATTGCACCTTGCTAAAAGCTCAAGGCCGTCAATAGCCGACCGGTGGTTCAGGCGGCTTCAATTAGTATCATCAGCCGCTTTAAGCTACGCACATGGGGGCAACGATGCACAAAAAGTAATGGGCATACTTTACGTATCCCTGTTTACAGCTCACATTATAAAACCCGGCGCAGCTATGCCAAACTGGATACCGCTGTGCTGTTATTCGGCAATAGCGCTGGGCACCATGTCTGGCGGTTGGAAAATAGTTAAAACAATGGGATCGAGGATAACTAAAATAACCCCCGTTGAAGGCTTTTGTGCTGAAACTGCCGCTGCTTTAACTTTATTTTTCACCCAAAAATTTGGCATTCCCGTTTCAACCACCCATACTACAACCGGCGCAATTATAGGCGTTGGCCTAACAAAGCGTTTATCGGCAGTGCGCTGGGGGCTAACTATTAACATTATTTGGGCCTGGATAATAACCATACCCGTTTCGGCACTGATAGCCGCCGGGATATTTGCCTTTTTAAGGGTGATGCTTTAAAATTCCTTGTGCCGATAAATTTATTTATTTTGGCGGCGAAATATTTACCCCCACAAATGAAAAGTACATTACTGCTTATTCCTTCATTAATTATTTTTATAACGTTATCAAGCTATAGTCCAGCTAATAATCTGCGGGATACAAATGCCCTGCAACCGCTTATTCCATCCGACGCCGAAATTGGCAGCGGTTTAAAACAGGCATTACAACAAGGCATATCCAAAAGTGCCGACCAGCTTTCGGCAGTTGATGGCTTTTTTGGCAATGCCGCTATAAAAATAGTTTTTCCGCCACAGGCTAAGAACGCTGAAAAAGCATTACGTGGCCTTGGGTTGAATAAACTGTGTGACAATGTTATACTATCATTAAACCGGGCTGCCGAAGATGCCGCAAAACAGGCTAAGCCGATATTTATAGATGCTATAAGGCATATGAGCCTGCAGGACGTAACCAATATTTTGCTTGGCCCGCCGGATGCAGCAACACAATATTTTAAACGTACCACTTCTCCCCAATTGGTTTTGGCGTTTAAACCAGTGATACAAAAAAGTTTAGATAAAGTTGGCGCTACAAAATATTATGGCGACGCCGCGAAGGAATATAATAAAATACCTTTTGTAAGTAAGATCAATCCTGACATCAGTGATTATGCTACCCAAAAAGCTATCGATGGATTATTTTATGAGATAGCGCTTGAAGAATTGAATATCCGCAAAAATATCGGTGCACGTTCAACCCCTTTATTACAAAAGGTTTTTGCTTTTGCCGATAGTCAAAAAAATCATTGATATTATCTATCAAACTTAATCTCCAGGTTTATTGTTTCGGGCTGGTTGTTTGTATCGCCAACCCAGCTGGGGCCATTGTTTATTAAGTCAATAGCTTTTTTATTGGTAGCGCGGCTTAATCCCTTCTCTATTTTTATTTCAGTTATCAGCCCGCTCTTATCAACATGGAAATGTAGCTTCACGATACCTGTTTTTCCATCAGGCGAGATGGCATTTTCCTTCAGATATTTCCTGAAACTTTCCCATCCCGGCTGCGGGTGCGCCTTCAAAGAAGCAGGTGCAACCGGGGCCTTACGCACAACCACTACTTCCGCTAACGCGCTTTCGGAAGGCTGAACTGACGTAGTTTTCACCGAATCGCGGTGATACTGCGCTACGCCGGGCGACAGGTAACCCGGATTGGTAACTATTAGCTTTGATTTGCTGCTGTCGGCCGGTAAAACAAACCTGCCATTAACATCGGTAATGGCGCCAATGTTTGTGCCAGCAACCTTAACTGTAGCGCCCGGTACAGGCGATCCGTCTTTGTCGGCAACTACCCTACCTTTTATTACATTGATTGAAGCAGCATAACTTTTGTTTATTATAGATATCTCTTTTAATGTTTTTGCCGGTATTGTTTTGCCCTCAACAACAATATCCGTTGGTACATGCTCGGCAGGCTTATTATTATTGGCAACCCCGGCAGCTTGTCCCTGCAATAATTGCTCTGGTACGGTATCTTTTACCTTTTTTAGCTTGCCCAGGTTAATAACTGTTACCGCGTTGAGAGTTTCTTTTTTCTTTTGTGCGTAGCCCATCACCACCATCTCGTTAAGCGGGGTAGTATCTTTTGCTACCGAATCTTTAACATTGGGGTTTGCGGCCAAAGCATTTACATCAGCGTTTTTGAAAACCCGCTGTTCTTTTTCATTAACGGCACCAGGTTTACTTGCACGTGCGTCTGCAACCATCGTCATTTTTTTCGGGGCAGTTACCATTGTTTTATCTGCAGAGGGCGCTATGTCGGTTTTATGCGCAGCGGGCGGTGTGGCAGGCTCAACCGACGAAGGTTTTGTTGCAGTAAGTGGTTTTAAAATCAACTCCGGTTTAGCTTTGTAAACAGAGCGATTGTTAGCCAACCACAAAATTCCTGCAGAAAACGCAATTAATACAGAAGCAGCGATGCTTACCAGACGCCATGGAATAATGCGCCTTTCTTTTTTTGATACGCGTTGCTGCAAACGGCCGGATAGTTCATCGGTAGCGGCCTGCTGACCGTTGCCGGTAATTTCATAACCCTCAAGCGCATCCATTAAAAATGGGTCATCAAGCGCCCGCCGCTCCAAATCGTGCATAGCTTTGGCATTAAGCTCCCCGTTAAGGTACTTCCTTATTTGCAATATGTCGGCCTGTTTGCTATCCACTAACTTTCTCTAAACAAATTTTAAGGTTGCGTTTGCCATTCTGTATATAACTTTTCACCTCATTTAAAGTAAAACCTGTAATATCAACTATTTCTTTATAGCACTTTTCATTTAAATAAAATAGGTTTATACTTTGTTTTTGATTACCCGGCAATTTATCCATGCAATTTTCCAGCGCTTTCATAGCCGCTTCCCGGTTGTTATCATCAGGATGCAAAATGGGTGTAAATTCCATAAAGTCATCCAAATTAACCGTTTCCATCTTTTTGCCCGACCGTAGTTGCATCAAACAATAGTTACGGCTTAATACATACAGCCATGGCCTGAATTGTTTGACATCGTGTTGCCTTGCCTTGATGATCAATTCCTCGAATATGCCCATAACGGCATCTTTAGCCGGCTCCTCGTCACCAAGGTATTTAAAACAAACGCCATATACCAACGGCATGTATTTTTCATAAAGGCGCCCCAAAACAGCAAGGTCACCACTTTCGCGATAGTCGGTTAGCAGTTGCTCATCGCCTGCATTGTTGGTTTTAACTGGTTTAAAAAAAAAACTCATTACGGGGTGGCTAAAATAATTTTTTTTAGCGGTTTATGGAAATTTACCTGCTCTGCCTTATTCGATGGCGTTTTCCTTGGCCTCAATTGGGGGTAGCAGGGTAATGTATCGTTTTTTGTAACGCATATATTTTTGTGCTCTCCAACCACAAACCGTAGTTATTTTACCCGCTTTGCACCACATTTTCCCCAATGTGTACAACTGGGTTTTATAGTAATTCGCCCTGTTTGTTAACTAAAAAAGAAATTAATATGCTATAACGATATTATACATATTTATACCGCTGTAAACCGCACTGTGGCATATATATTGACCACTTATTGAAAGGTAACTATTTGTAAATATGGACCGTAACGTTTTTTTAGTGTTAGAAAAGGATACGCAATCGTTGCTGTTTCTATTAACATCATTAAAACAGTTTTATACTGAAAAAAGTCACTATACCGCCTTAGACTATGTTAATGGATCAATTATTGCAGGTAATAATTCGTTAAAAATAATTGACAGGCAACTAACTGAACTAAAGACGGCTTGTTGAGAAAAAAGGGATTTTTGATTGCGGCTAAATATTGCTAATTTTAAAGACTTACTAATACCTAATTAATACTGACTTGTTATGTGCAAACTTGTAGTAATTGATGACAACCCAACAGATCACTATATTATGCAGAGACTCTTGCATAATAATTACAACTGTGAACAAGCCACTTATACTTATGATGGCCGGTTGGTTTTAGATTATTTAGAAGAAAACAAAGAAACAGGCTCGTTGCCGGACGTGATTTTTTTAGACCTTGACATGCCGGAACTAACTGGCTGGGAGTTTTTGGACGAATTGGAAACCTTTAACGCAGGAGCTAAAAAAAGTGTACAGGTGCATATCATGAGCTCTTCGATACGCTCGGCAGATGTTTTTCATTCGAAAAAATATGCCTGTGTTAATTCATTTATGACTAAGCCGCTATCAAAAGACCTCGTGAATAAGGTCTGTCAGCAGGCAACCCCGTTACGTAACGGGCATTTGGGACTATCGTGATTTGAATATAAATAAATTGTTTTTGAGCAACAGGAGGCAGGGAAAGTTTGAAAAAACTTTCCCTTTGCTTTTTTAAGGGGGCGGGTGTAATATATCATAACAAGTTTAAACCAGGAAACGGTTTGGCGATAAGAATAATATAATATGAAGTCTTGGACGATAGTTAGAGTTATTATTGGTGCATTTTTTATAATTATTGGAGTTCTTTTATTTATATTTTTAAGGGAATTGAATGACCCGGAAATAGAAGGAGATTCAGGAAGAATCGGTTTAGATTCATATTTTATATCCTTTATTCTCATAATAATTGGGGTAATTATTCTATTTATTCCAAAAAACAATAAAAATTCAAACCGGGACAAAACCGATTTTTGACTCTATTATACCAGTCCGCTTTTTTCCCTTATTTTTGCCGCAATCATGGCCATCCGCAACAAACTATACTTTGCTTCCGATTTTCATTTAGGCACCGGCACTTATGCCAAATACCGCGAACGCGAGGCCCGCGTAGTGCGCTGGCTCGACGCTATTAAAACAGATGCTGCCGAAGTTTTTTTGATGGGCGATGTTTTTGATTTTTGGTTTGAGTATAAAACTGTAGTGCCTAAAGGATATATCCGTTTCCTGGGGAAATTAGCCGAACTGACCGATGCCGGCGTAAAACTTTACTTTTTTAAAGGCAACCACGATATGTGGATGTTTGATTATTTTGAGAAAGAGCTTAACGCAACCATCATCAGCAATGAACTGGAGATTGAGCGCAACGGCAAAAAGTTTTACCTGCACCATGGCGATGGCCTGGGGCCGGGAGATAAGTTTTATAAGATGCTGAAGAAGATTTTCCGTAGCAAACTTTGTCAATGGCTATTTGCACGCATACACCCTAACCTGGGTGTTGGCATAGCTAACCGGTGGTCGAGGGGCAGCCGGATAGCCAGCGAGAAAAATGAAAATCATAAGCCCGGCCAGCAGGAATGGCTGGTTACCTACAGCCGCGAAGTGCTGGAAACACATTTTTATGATTACCTGGTTTATGGCCATCGGCATTTGCCTTTGGATATTCAGTTAAATGATAAAACCAGGTATATTAACCTGGGCGAGTGGGTAATAGCAAATACCTATGCTGTTTTTGATGGGGAGAGGATGGAATTGAAGTATTTTGAGAAGTAGAAATCTATCGGTGTAAATGATTTTGCATGTTGGTTATCCACCAGCAAAGGGCGACCACGAGGGATCGCCCCTACCAAATATTGCCATCTACAAATGCAGATATCCGTAGGGGCGCACCCTTGTGGTCGCCCAAGACGCAAAGGGTTTTCTTCATCGACCGGGTATTTTAAAAACGATTTACCTATAATCTTCATCACCCGTTTTATCCCCTCAAATAAATTCTATACCTTAGGCTGTCAATAAACTTTATCAATTTGTTAGTTAAAACATTTGGCAGTGCGGTGTACGGTATCGAAGCAATTACCATCACCATCGAGGTTAATATCAGCGGCGGGAGCAAACCATTTTATTTGATAGTTGGCTTGCCCGACAATGCTGTGCGCGAATCCATGCAGCGGGTTGAAGCTGCCCTGCAAACCAATAATTTCCGCATGCCGCGGCAAAAAATCATCGTAAACATGGCGCCTGCCGATATCCGCAAGGAAGGTTCGGCGTATGACCTGCCCATCGCTATAGGCATACTCGCAAGCTCGGGCCAGCTGGAAAACGAAAATCTTGATAAATACATTATTATGGGCGAATTGTCGCTTGATGGCGGCCTGCAACCTATAAAAGGCGCTTTGCCCATTGCCATACAGGCCCGCAAGGACGGCTATAAAGGCTTCATCCTGCCTAAACAAAATGCCCGCGAGGCTGCCATAGTTAATGACCTTGAAGTTTATGGTGTTGAAAATATTACCGAAGTCGCGGGATTTTTTAACGGTAAGGTAGAACTAACCGCCGAAGTGGTAAACACCCGCGAAGAATTTTATAAAAGCCTCACCAGCTATGATAGCGACTTTAGCGAAGTACGCGGACAGGAAAACATTAAACGCGCCCTTGAAATTGCCGCCGCAGGCGGGCATAATGTAATACTGATAGGCCCACCCGGCGCAGGCAAAACCATGCTGGCACGCAGGCTGCCATCTATTTTGCCGCCGCTGAGTTTATATGAATCTTTAGAAACCACCAAGATACACTCGGTAGCGGGCAAGCTCGCCGCATCAGATGCATTGGTAACCACGCGGCCGTTTCGGTCTCCGCACCATACCATAAGTGATGTTGCGCTGGTTGGTGGCGGCAGCAACCCGCAGCCGGGCGAAATTTCGCTAGCGCACAATGGCGTATTGTTTTTGGATGAACTGCCTGAATTTAAGCGCAGCGCCCTTGAGGTAATGCGCCAGCCGCTGGAAGAGCGCCGGGTAACTATTTCACGCGCAAAGTTTACGGTTGATTATCCCAGTTCATTTATGCTTGTCGCGAGCATGAACCCCTGCCCTTGCGGCTACTTTAACCACCCCGAGAAGGAATGTATCTGTCCGCCCGGCACGGTACAAAAATACCTGAGCAAAATATCCGGCCCGCTGCTCGACCGTATTGACCTGCATGTAGAAGTAACCCCCGTTAACTTTACCGAACTGGCCAGCGACCGCCTCGCCGAAAAAAGTGAACTCATCCGCGACCGCGTTATAAAGGCCCGCGACATACAAGCCGAACGTTTCGGCAACAAGCCCGACCTGCATGCCAACGCCCAGATGAGCCCCCAAATGGTACGCGACATTTGTAAAATAAGCCCCGCCGGCCAAAACCTGCTCAAAAAAGCAATGGAAAAACTTGGCCTCTCTGCCAGGGCCTATGACAGGATATTAAAAGTATCGCGCACCATTGCTGACCTGGCCGGAACCGAGGAAATACAGTTGGAGCATTTGGCCGAGGCTATAAATTTCAGGAGTTTGGATAGAGAGGGGTGGGCGGGGTAGGTGGAATAATGAACACTCAATATCGAGTGGTGAATAATAAAGTGAAAAATCGCATTCTATATACATTATTGAATATTTGAGCCAGGTGTACGATAATAACGTACAACTGAGGCTTGAGCAAAAGATACGCAACTTATTTAGGAACTGTCCGAGAAAACCGGACACTTTAAAATGGGCGTTGGCTTCCAAAGTGCAAGATTCAGTTGGTTACAATTTGTAACCAGCTAAAAGTGCTGTTGGTGGCGGTGGAGACACAGTCTCCAGGCATAGTTGCATAATTGTTCGCAGTTGGAAACTACGGATAGCCAGTAGCCAGCAATAAAACAATAAAAAATGAAAAGAAATAGAATATTTATTTGGATGGGTGCAGTATTTTTATTGATGGCGCTAAGCTTCGTAAGCTTAGACTTAATTTTTGAACATGAATCGCAGTCTCACGAAAGTTTTGTCAAGTCACATAAAAAAATGTATTGTTACGAGACCTATTCCGGGCCGCCGAATCCAGTCCTATTTGTAACGGACGAAAAGGACATAGACTCCATAAAAGAATATTATGAAAAGATCGAACATGGGAACCTAAATGCAACATTTAACTTTCCTCCATCTTTTGTGCCTGCTAACCAACAGGTTTATGTCCTATCTTATGATAGAGATTCATCCGTGGCTAAGATCGAGTTCTATTATCTGGTCAGGGGGTACCTCAACTCGGCAGCGGGATATGTGTATGCGCATACTTTACATAAAGATTCCACGAAAATGCGACTCAAGAAATACTAATCCGGACGAGATGTGCCCAGCTAACAGTACGCAACTGTGTAGCCGGTTAAAAATTTAATTGCAACCATAAAAATGGAACTCAACAAAAACAAAAGGATAGCGATAATGGCGATAGCGATTTTGCTGGGTGTGTTAATCGCCGCTTATCTACTGTACAAGCCATATACTCCATTTATAAATTACTATCCTTACATTAATGGTTCTGTCTCTCTTTTCGCAGGGCTGTACTTTTTTCTGCTTTCCTTCGGGATTTATAAACCAAAATATAAAACAGCAGAGCAAGCGGTAAAAGTTGATGATCTGTTAAAAAAGTGGGGCGGCCTTTGGAAGCTTTGTTCAATAGTTATGATCTTGTTTGGGGCATATAATTTAATTTGGCACGACCCGGATATGTACCGTATTAGTAGCACGGTTGAAAATAACAAATGGACTGGTAAAGACAGGACGAAGCTCTTAAAGATTTATATAACCAGCCTTGGCTCAAAAGACAAAAAGCATCCCCAATTAACGGTTGACTACTGTACATGTTCGGTGGATATGATAATGAAGCGACTGACAAGGCAGCAGTATATTGACGACCTTGCATTACCAAAAGACGAGCAAAATAATATTTTCGGACCTATAGTTAAAGATTGTGCGGCTGTTTATCGTCGTCGTGTTGATAGTGTTGAGAAGATACAGAAATAATGTAACCCTATGCAAAAAGCTAAACAGTTCAAAACTATTATGGCCCGGTTAAGGAACGCAGCCCGGCTAATCGCTCCCATCGTTTTTTTGCTGGCAATCAGCACTGTGGTAATTGCGCAAGTAAAAAAACATAACATAATTGGTTTATGGCAGGTCGATAGCCCACAAACGGGTGATGCATTGCTTGCAAATTATAGATTTTTCCCAAATGGAACTTTTAAGTATACGCTCAACGCATATGATGACAGGGGGCGCATAGCGCAAGCAAGAGGGACTTACAAATTAAAAGGCGATACATTAACTATTATTATAAAATCGCGGATTGAAAGGGTCGGTGGTGAATTGGTTGGGGGCAGCATGGGTTTTCAACAGGAAGAAATAGTATTGGAAGGTGGAAAAAATATCGAAGTAAAACAAAAAGACTTGACCCCGATAGTATTGTTAATTGATTGGTTCAACAGTAAAGGCGTTAAAGGATTTAAGGTTCAGAATAATAAATATTTCCAAATCTCAGCAGATCCTCACAAAGACGAAGAGTTATAATTTTTAAGCGGTAGCTTTTAACATCAGCGTACATAAGGAAACGTTTCCTATTTCCCCCCTGTCCAAGCGGTAGATGATGCAGATAATTATTTAGTTCCGCGACCAGTTAAATTTTGTTTTTGTACATTAGTGTTATAATTAGTAAACGATGAAAAAGCACACTGTTATTGAAACCCTTGATTCGTTTGAAGATGAGTTTGATGCGGAAAGACTGATAGAAAAGTTATTATTTGTTGAAAAGGTTGAAAAAGGGCTGAAAGATGTTGAGGAAGGCAGGGTTATAGATTATAAAGAAGCTAAACAAAAGTTTTTTGATAAGTGGAGCAAGTAACCATCGTTATTACGGAATCTGCCTATAATGACCTGGAAGATATTGAAAATTACATATCACAGGACTCACCATTGATGGCAAGAAGGTTCATCAACAAAATTTTCGATAGGATTGATCAATTATATAATTATCCTACGTCCGGCAAACCTGTTCCCGAAATAAAGGACAGATCAATCAGGGAATTACTGCTTAATAAGTACCGGATCATTTATAAGGTAGTTGATTAGTAGCATATCGATATTATTCGTATTGTTCATGGCTCCAGGCTTTTGGACATTGAAATTTAGGGGCACCGATTGTGCGGGCATAGCCTAAACCTATGCCCAAAAACCTTTTACCCTGATTTGATGAGGAAAGTAGCCCAGCCCTTTTAAAGCTCTGCGGAGCTGGCTTACCATTGTATCATTGCCTGCGAGGTAGAAATAGGTGTGCGTGTTGCAAAATCCCTGCTCCTTTACCCAGCGGACCATATTTTCAATTCCGTATGCATCATCACGGGCAATAGTCTCAAGCGGTGATTTGAAATACCGGGAAAAAGCTTCGCGATGCGTGCCGCATACCATGCTGACCAGGCCCATAAAGCGGGTAACCGGGTAAACCATTTGTTGCAAAGCCAGCAAATGGCCTACGCTGCTTTCGTCGCCCATACCGACGATCAGCGAAGTTGGGTCAGGTGTATGGTGAGTAGTTTCTATTTTCAGGTAATGTACCGCATCGTTTTGCCTTAAATTCCTCGCCCAATAACTGCCCTGGCCGGAATGGGACGTATCGATCAACAAGGTACAGGTGTGCGTTTCGGCATCCCATAAACTGGGGGTGTAGTCCCGGAAGGTAAGGTCATTAACCCTGAATTTGATATAAGGAATTTCCGACCACTGCCGCATATCGGCTTCAGGCAAATGCAGGTCGATTTCGACCATTGTTGACGGCTCCCAATACCTCACTTCCAGCACCCGGCCATTCTTTAATAAAGCCGGTTCGATCAAACGCCCGGCGCGTTTTTTGAAATCTTGTAAAAAGGTTGTTTCCATATTAGTTTTTGTTAGTAGTTCAGACGATTGGGAAACAAAAACATTTTAGCCCTTTGTGAGATTTAAAAAAAGTATAACATTCCGCGCGCCTGTTTAAGCAGCAAGCTTAAACAGGCGGCGTAAACAAGGATAGTTTCCTATTTCCCAGCTTATGTAAAAATAATATAGCGATAACAAAACGGGTGCCCGGTCTTCTTAAACCTTAGCTGTAATTACCTATCTTAATTTTAAATAACAAAGGCTATTTAAATCAATCACACCATGAAATTCTTTATCACAATTCTCGTCCTGTTAGCTGGCTGTTTGCCGGCAATAGCGCAATCCCCGGTTACCAACAAAAAAACAGATACAGCAAAACAAAAATATATGCTTCAATATGATCCCGGTGTATTACGGGTAAAAGGTAATTCGTTGCCGATTGGCATTGTGTCCATTTCAGAAAAGGGGCAGCGGTCGCAAACAAAAGGATTTTTAAATGGCACCGATAACTGGTCGAAATATAAAATAGACGTAGATAGCGGGAGTTATTCAGGGGGCAAAATTAAGATCAAAGGAAGCGGAAACGGGTATAAGAAAGGAGACTCGTTAACAGTAACTGTTTATACCAAAAAATGGTTTTTAGGCGGGAGGGGTAAGTTATTGTTCAGTCAAAAAATACCCTATGATTACGAAACAAAGATAAGTGTTTTAACCACCGGTAATTTTTCGAAAGCGCCGGGCGACCATGTACAGTTTGGTGTCAGAACATACTACGATAATAAAATGTTTATCGATAAATGGGCCCCGGCGAAGAAGAATTTAAAAGATTTTGCATTCAAATTTAACGGTGTCCACATCTCAAAATCAAAAGGCGATTTAAAAATTGATAATGACCCAACCAAAATCAGCAATGATAAAATAAAGTTGATAGCCTCATTGATAAAAAATGCCGCCATAACAGACACCCTTAATGTTTTGCTTGATTATGTCGCAAGTTATCAATGTAATATTCTATCTAACGGGGCAGGGCATGATTTAAATGTTACCGCGGCCATTCATCACGATTCAATTATTAATGCGCAATTGTTAACAATCCAGGTAAGTGATGCCGCTACACATAAAATCTATAATTATTGGGTTAATACAAATGGTGGTTCGATAACGATTTTGAGCAAAGGGGCAGATGGGAGCGGTGGCTTAAATGGCTTGGATGGCTTGGCCGGTTCGCAGGGATCGCCGGGAGCAGTTTCAATTGACACGGAAACTACAACCAATGCCGACGGTACAACTACCACAACCACTAATACAGTAACAGGCCCGGGTGGCGACGGAGGAAATGGCCAGGATGGGGGAAACGGCCAGGATGGCGACGCAGGCGGTGACGGCGGAAATATTATTGTCAATTATTCGCCGGCGGTGACCCCATTTCTTAGCCTGATTAAAGTAGTTAGTGCCGCTGGCAGTGGTGGATCGGGCGGTAACGGCGGCAGAGGTGGCATGGGCGGAAGCGGAGGCTTCGGAAATCCGAACGGCAATGCCGGTTCAAATGGCCTGGATGGCCGTGGCGGGTTTGACGGACATGACGGGCGCCAGGGAACTGTTACTTTTACAATGGTTGGTTCAGTAAACTAAAAATGGTGGTCTGAATTAGGATTGGTAGGATTTTAGGACCCGTCCAGCTGTCTGTACTGTGTCTACTGATTTCAGTCTGATCGATTACCTCCCTGGCGCACATAGTCATCATTCAATCCCTTTCCACTAAGAATTTGCGGTATATATTTTTCAACCCTTGCCTCGCGGGTTTTGGATTGTTTGGGTGCAGCAAAATGCAGCAGGTAAGCCCGTTGCCGGCCGGGCGTTAATGCATAAAAAGCAGTTTTTAAGGCGGGGCTTACATCTAACTTAAGTTGAAATTCTTCTGGGATAATAAAATCCGCAGTTGTTTTAAGAACCACCTGCAACCCGGCTTTTTCTACTTCGATGGCTTCATAAATATAGGCTTTCAGTATGGGTTCAAGCTTTATTATTTCATGAACATTGTTGAACTTGATCCAGCGACCGGATTGCGTATGCTCCCCGGGTTTTATCAGCAGGCCTTCGGCATCATATAATAAGGCGCCTTTAAAAAAACTAAGTGCGCAGTGGTCTTTTAATTCGCCCATTATAACTATGTTACGGTTGTGGAACGTGTAACAGGGCTGATCCCACTTCAATTCTTCGGTAAGCCCGCAATCGAGACAGATCATGCGTAACCGTTCCAATTCTTCAGGCCACTTTTCGGATTTACTCAAAAATACATCTACCTGGGCATTCATTTTATTTATTAATGTGAGTTGGTATTACTGTTATGCCTTTGTAGCAACCCCGAAGCAATGGGAGTAGCCATCATCGTCAATCAAAAAAAATTCTGTTTGCCCATAGTCTCTCTCTTCAATATCCGACACTTCATATCCATACTGCTTCAAACGCTCCCATGTCTTATGCAGATCAGCCAACGCCCAGTAGAGCTGTATGCCGTTATAGTCATCTGGCTTTATCGGCGTCCCTGCCCGCTGGTTAAGCCAAAAGTATGTATGTTCGTTGTGAACCATGCAGCCTACCAGCCTGCCCTCATGTCTCATTTCCCGGTCGCTTGTAAGGCCAAGCGCTTCCACCCAAAAGCGCAGGCTCTTCTCAAGATCAGCGCTGGGAATTACAGGTATGCACGATTTAATGGTCATATGTATATTTTTCGTATAACATTGGTAACGGCTCGCTTTAGCGGTAATAGCTCAAATTTCGAAAATTAGTTGTTCTATTCTTTTCTTATTTCATACAATAATTCAACCATTCCGTTTTTGTAGGCTGTAACATTTTTTAGGTGTAGTGCTTGTCCTTGCCCTATTTGATCAAAAAATGGTATGCCGTCACCCAAAATAACAGGTAGAATTGACTGCCTTATTTCGTTCGCCAATTTTAACCGGATAAAATCTTTGACAAGCGCAGCGCCGCCTACAACCCAAACATTTTTATAGTTTGGTTTTAAACGATCATTCACAAGTTTTTTCAGGTCGCCCGAATAAATTTCAACGTTCTTCCTGTCAACCGGCAGGTTTCTACGCGTTAATACGATTGTTGGGATGTCTCCGTAAACCCACCCATAAGATTTTGAAAGTTCCAAAGCGTGTTCATAAGTCCGGGAACCCATTACATAGCAGTCTATTGTTTTAAGAAACTCCTCCGCCTCTTGTTCAGTAACATTAACCCCTTTTTCGTAGTTGTCAGATGTCTCAAACCACGAAATACTATTGTCTTTTTTGGCAATATAGCCGTCAAGACTTGAAACCATGTGTATTGTTACTTTAAATGAGCCTGTCGCCATCTATGTGTTATTTGCTATTTATGAGGTAATCAAATTTAACAGCTTTTACAAGCGGCCAACTTCACCGCTCCCATCTTTCGACCTGTAGTTTAATCCCGCTGTAGTCCCGCAGCTGGCGTCCACAGTAACGCCGGTTATGGCCGCAGCCATATCGGAGGCCAGGAAAACTGCCGTGTTGGCAATATCAGCCATCGGGGGTAGTTTTTTGAGCATGCTGTCGTTTTGCATTTTTTCCAGCACGACTTTCATGGCATCCGGGTGGGCAGCTATTGCCTCGGCAAATACGTTTGAATCGGGCGAGCCGGCGGAGCGGATATTCACCACCCGTACGCCGTACTTGCCAATCTCACCAGCCAGGTTGCGCGAAAAACTTTCCATAGCTGCACAGGCGGGAGCAAAACCGGCCGTAAAAGGGTAGCCGATGCCGCCGGGCGTAGCCGTTAGCGATAAAATAACGCCAGAGCCCTGTTTCATCATCACCCTGGCGGCGGCAGTATCGGTAATAAAATGGCTTTGCATAGCAATGGCCGAAGGGCGCGCAAAATCGACGGTAGAAATATCCACGAGAGGCAGGTTTTGCACCACTTGCAGGTCGATGAGGTTGAATACAATATCGATACTGCCGGCCTGTTGTACAACAGCATTAACGTAGTTGTTTACGGCGGTTTCGTCCATCGCGTCTACTTGCACGGCTTCCGCGCGGCCGCCGGAAGCTGTTATTTCACCGGCAACTTTTTGTACCGCAGCAAGTGTACGGCCTGAAAGGAACACGCGGGCGCCAGCAGCAGCGAAGGCCTTGGCAATAGTACTGCCAAGCGAACCACCGGCAGCGTAAACAATGGCGTTTTTGTTTTGAAGCATGGCTTATTGTTTTTTATTTGAAGGTAGGAAAAATTTACAAGGGTTGGAATATGGTGAGAGGATGCGTTTATCAACAGCATTTGGGGTGATGCAGTTTAAAAGAGGGGCATTCCGTTATGCTTCTGTAATATTGCCCAAGACGAGTTCGATCAGAAAGCGAATAGTATTTGTTTATTCGTTCAGTATTTCGGAATACCTCATATTATAGGTAAACACTTCCCCTATTTTCATTACTTTGCTGTCTAAAACACTTGGATCCTTGCATCCATCACAACTAATTATTTTGCAAATTATATTATAAGCTCTCTTATATTTATTCTTACCAATTATGATGGATTTTATTATGCAGCCTTTGCGGTGATGGCCGCCACTGTAACTTGAATATTCAGTTAGCGTGGTCCGATCTGTTCCATCATACTTATACCCGAAAGCATCACTAAATGGAATTTTTACGGTATCCCCTATATCCAGTTTTTTAAAAGTTAACTTGATTTGCCTCCGTATTTTGATATCTTCTTTTCCTATAGAATCCAGTTGTGGTTTATCAGGTATAAACTCCCTCGTATAACAAATTACGCCTTTCTTAAAAATTCCCTTATTATATGCTTGTAGATGAAGGTCCGATAATTTATTGAACTCCTTTAATCTAAGCCTGTCAACTTTTCTTGATGACATAAAATCATACGTACCCGCGAGCATCATCACAACCTCTATTGTATCACAGTCACCATTTAATTTAATAACCGCTCTTTCGTAACCAATGAAACTTAATAATAATATTTTTGTGTTTTGTGATATGTTTATCTTAAATCTGCCATCTTGTCCCGTCGTTCCAAGTAGTAATTTTTCGTTGTTTAGAATGCGAACGCCGGGTATCACATCCACATCCTCTGTAGCAATGACACGACCGTATATAGTCCTCATTTGTGCAGTTAGCCCGTCGCTAAAGCAAAGTAGAATTGCCATAAATATGATTGTGAACCTCATTATTATCTTGCAGCTAATAGGATTGTTATTTTTGGCGGCAATAAATTAGACCATTTAAATGTATAAAAAATAATTTTCTACCCGATCTACTCATCGTCTATCCCCTTCCCAGCCAAAATTTGCGGAATATATTTTTCAACCCTGGCATAGCGGGTTTTGGATTGTTTGGGTTGCGAAAAGTAATACAGGTATCCTCTCTGCCGACCCGGCGTTAAAGCCTCAAAAGCAGTTTTTAGTGCGGGGATATGATCTAATTTACTTTGAAATTCTTCAGGAACATTATATTCGGCAGTGGTTTTATGGACTACTTTTAAACCCGCCTTTTCTACTTCAACGGCTTCATATATATAGGCTTTCAGGATGGATTCCTGCTCAGTTACGTCGAGGAGATTGGTGAACCGCACCTGCCGCCCCGACTGCACATCCTTCGTTTGCTGGATCAGGATACCGTTGGCATCGTTTAACAAGGCGCCTTTGAAAAACAAACAGGCACAGTATTCTTTAAACATAT
Source organism: Bacteroidota bacterium (assembly GCA_013288235.1). Taxonomy (GTDB): domain Bacteria; phylum Bacteroidota; class Bacteroidia; order Sphingobacteriales; family Sphingobacteriaceae; genus Mucilaginibacter. Next base: position 25,466 of record JABDCF010000058.1, read on the forward strand.
GTATCAAAACAATGTTGCTTCCTTCAAAAGTATAACAGGGACAACCCCATTTCAACTCTTCGGCCAGTCCGCAGTCAAGCGCTATCATTCTCAATTTTTCAATTTCTTCCTGCCACTTTGTGGCTTTGTTAAAGTAAAAATCAACTTTAGGATTCATTGTCTGCTTCATAATAGTATATGTTTTTATTCGATGTTAGCCGCGACGGTTATCTGGATTAATTTCTGGCGGCACAGTAAAGTTATAAAATGTTCGGGGCTTGTTGAAAATCATCTCCAACAAGCCCCGAATTTACTTTTTTATGTAATGCTGCTGGGTTTCTGCTACCATTGCTTCATAATATTGAACATCCAGCGGATGCCAAAACGGTCTTTGCAGGTGCCCCAGTATCCCCAAAACTCATCATGCGGCGCCACGCCATCTGCTCCGCCTTCCGATAGTAGGGCATACATGCTGTCGGCTTCTTCTTTGGTGTCGGGGCTCAGGCTGATAGTAAAATTGTTGCCTTCTACTAATTTATGCCCCATACTTTCCAGCATATCGGTACCCATTATTTGTATGCCGCCAATGATGGGCAGGGCCATATGCGCTATTTTGTTTTGGTCGTCTTCGGAGAGTGCCGGTGCGCCTGGCTGCGGCGGTGCATCTTTAAACCGCATTACTGTTGAAAATTCGCCACCGAATACTTTTTTGTAATGGTTAAATGCCTCTTCGGCATTACCCTGAAAATTTAAATAGATTGCTACGCTTGCCATGGTTTTATTGTTTTTAAATGGTTAATACGAATTGAGAGTCAAGAATCAAGAGCCAGGAGTCAAGATAATAGCCACATAATGGGCAATCCCATTAAAGAGATAAAACTAATCAGACTACCGGTGCAAATTCCCCTGTATCAATGATTCTTGCTGTTTTATCTTGACTCTTGATTCTTGGCTCTTGATTCTTTATTTAAGTTTATTAATTAGCTTCAATTATTTTCCTGGTCGCTGGCCGCAAATACCATGATAACACGGTAAAAATGGCAAATACAATCGGGGCAATTATTTGCGGTTTGATATCATTGCTGGCAATATGCGAGATCACCGCGCCCGTCATTGTAAAAAATATACCCGCGTACGCCCATTCCTTAAGCAGTTTAAATCCTGGCACCAATATCGCAATAACGCCCAGCATTTTCCAAATGCCAATGAACGCTATAAAATAAGTTGGGTACCCAAGAGGCTTAAACCCCTCTATTGTCTGTTTTAGCAACAGCGCCTGGGTTAAGCCACCAAAAAAAATACAGAAGGATAATATTCCAGTAATTATCCAATACCAAATTAGCTTTCTCTTTTCCATTTTTAATTTATTTTACGGTTTTTAATAGTTCCTCCATCCGGTTATGCGCCATGTTTATGCCCTGTGCAAAGGGCAACTTCAGTAATTGGTCTCTTACTGCGACAGATTCATAAATTACATGCATATTCAGTTTGCTGGTGTTTTCTGTAAGAGGTTCAAAATCGTATACCTCAAGTTGAACACCAAAAGGAGCATTTTCCAATTCAAACGTCCTTATCATTTTCCTGTTGGGGCTAAGTTCGTGAATTACCCCGTTTGAACGCATTACCACTTTTCCCTGGGCATCGGTTGACTCCAATTGATAACTGCCATGCTTTTTACCTTCAAATTTCAGCACTTTAGCTGTTGTATGTGGGTTAGACATCCATTGCTCTATAATGCCTGGCTCAACATGTGCTATGAAAAGCAGTTCTACCGGCAAATCAAATTCCCTTGTGATCACTAAATCGTGCTTGCCGTCTTCGGCATTGATTTTTGTTTTTCGTTCCATGATATATTATTTTTTTGCTGTGTACGCTTTCATTATGGCTTCCAAGGCATTAAACCTTTCATCCCACATCTTGCGGAATGGTTCGATAAAGTCGGCTACCTGTTTCATGTTTTTTGCATTAATGTAATAGTAAATTTCCCGGCCGTTTTGTTTTTGTTCAAGCAACTCGCATTCGGTAAGTATTTGCAGGTGTTTTGAAACTGTCGGTCGGGCAGTGTTAAAATTGGCAGCTATGGCTCCGGCAGTCAGAGATTGCGAAGCGACCAACAACAGTATAGCCCTTCGTGTCGGGTCGGCTATGGCTTGAAATAC
>JABDCF010000059.1 GCA_013288235.1 Bacteroidota bacterium
TTTTAATTAACAGGATCAGTGGACGGGCTTTTAGTTTAACAGATGCAGTAATAAGAGAAATTCTAAAAGACATCAATATAAAAATCAATTACCTTATTACATATAATGCACCTGACTTTAAAGATATTTGTGACCAACGTTTAGTTGAAATAATTAGTGATTGAATAAGCCAAATATTTGAGATAGGTCTTCACGGGTTGTTATAATAAACCCAATAAACATCAAAGCCCGGCTACTACACCAGGCTTTGACTTATGATTTTTTTTGACTTAAGACTTTAAACTAAAGACTTTCGACTTAGTTTACCACACCTTAATCCTATCCTCCGGCTTTTTATACATTTTATCACCTGGCTGCACATTAAACGCGGTGTACCATGCATCGATATTGGTTACCGGTGCATTGGCGCGGTATTGCTCCGGCGAGTGCGGGTCGGTTAATATACGTTGTGCGGCAGACTCAGGGCGTTGCGAACTGCGCCATACCTGCGCCCATGCGAGAAAGAAACGCTGGTCGGGGGTAAATCCGTCTATCTTTTTATGCGATTGGCCTTCTTTTGTTTTCTTAAATGCAGCATAAGCAACATTTAATCCGCCCAGGTCGGCAAGGTTTTCGCCTAAAGTTAATTTACCATTCACGTGCAGGGTATCCAAAATGGTAAAGCCATTGTATTGGGCAACCACCTGGTCGGCACGGGTTTTAAATTTATCTGCATCATCTTTTGTCCACCAGTCGCGCAATGTGCCATCAGCATCATACTGGCGGCCCTCATCATCAAAGCCATGGGTCATTTCGTGGCCTATTACAGCGCCTATGCCGCCGTAGTTTACAGCATCATCAGCACCGAAATCAAAGAATGGAAACTGTAAAATGCCTGCGGGGAAAGTAATTTCATTATTGGTTGGACTATAGGACGCGTTTACCGTAGGCGGCGTCATTCCCCAGCGGGTTTTATCAACCGGTTTGTTGATCTGGTCAACAGCATAATTATACCGCCATTCTGATATGCGCCTCAGGTTGCCGAAATAGTCATCACGATCTATAGTAAGGCCGGCGTAAGTTTGCCATTTATCAGGATAACCAATTTTTACACTGAAAGCAGCCAGTTTTTTAAGGGCACGTGCCTTTGTTTCGTCACTCATCCATGTCAAGTTTTGAATGCGCTCGCCCAGTGTGGCTTTTAAATTATTTACAAGATCAACCATGTATTGTTTAGCTGCCGGCGTAAAGTATTTGGCAACATACAATTGCCCTAATAATTCGCCTAAGCTACCATCAACCAACCGCGACATACGCTCATTACGTGGCGCCTGTACTTTTTGGCCGCTTAATGCGCTGCTATAAGTAAAAGTCGCCTTTACAAAAGGTGCGCTTAATGAGCCTGCCGAGCTTTTTAAAATATTCCATTCAAGGTAAACTTTCCAGTCATCAACAGATGTTGAAGCCAGCAGGGCATCTTCGGTTTTAAAAAAGTCAGGCTGACCAACTAATAAAGTATCCTGTCCCGGTACTTTCATTTCGGGCATCAATTGCACCCAGTTTAAATGCGGGGTAGCTTTGCTAAAATCGGCAACCGAAAATTTGTTATAGGTAACATGCGGGTCGCGCATGGCAACACGGCTCAACTGTGCCTTAGCCAGTTGTGTTTCGAGGCCAAAAATAGTAGCGGCGTTTTTTGCAGCGGCGTCATCGCTTGTACCAGTCAGGGTAAATAACGTAGTAATATATTGTTTGTAAGCTTCCTGTATTTTTTGGTTGCGGGCATTATCCTTTAAATAATTGTCACGGTCGGGCAGGCTTGTACCGCCCTGGTTAAGCTCGGCAATGTGTTTGGTAGGATGTTTGGAGTCCTGGCTTACCCCAAATCTGAATAGCGGGTCACCCTCACCATGGGTACGTTCAAAAACAACCTCGCTGATCACGCCATTAAGGTCACTTATTTTGCTAACGCGTTCAAGAGCTGGTTTTATTGGGTCGAAACCGCGTTTTTCAATAGCTAAGCTATCCATGGCGCTGGCGTAAAGATCGCCAACCCGCTGTTCAAGTGTTCCTGCCGGATGGCTTGTCTTACTTACTTCAGCCAACAGGTCAAGCAGCCGTTCGGTATTTTCCTGGTTCAGCATGCCAAAGCTACCCCAGCGTGTTTCTTTCGCAGGGATGGGATTGTTTTTTATCCAGTTACCATCGGCATACTCAAAAAAGTCATCGCCTGGTTTAACGGACAGATCCATATTTGCCGGATCAATAAATTTTTTAGGTGGTGAGGTAGTTTTTGTTTTCCCATTTTTACCACCCTCAATGGTAAAAGCGCAAACCGACAGGCATAACAGCCCCGCCAGTATAAAATTTGTGAATTTTATCTTCATCATAATTAATTGTTTTCTAATACAGGTCAGTCCAACCTACAGCAAGTTGGTTTTGTTAAATACTCAAAGTTTAAAGATAATAAATTATAGATAACACCGAAAAAAGATAAGGACAGCCCACTAACGGTTAAACCATTTTACAATAAATGATGATTTTACATTTTTTAAAATCGCCCTTAAAAAGTGCTGTAGAGGCAAAGTTTTCATGGTTGAAGAGGATATTTAGTATGATAACTTTTTAATTGTAAAATTATTGTGGCAGAGTGCAGTTCATAGTTCATGGCTCATAGTTCATGGTAGAATTTCTTTTAGTTCATGGCACATTCGTTTTTTACTATGGACCATGAGCTATGAACCATGAACTTTTTTACCATGAACCATGAACAAATTGTATTTTTGCACCTATGAGTATTCCAAAAACATACCTGCCGAAAGAAGCTGAAAAAAAATGGTACAACTACTGGTTAAAGCACGAATTTTTTAAATCGGTGCCTGATGAGCGTGAACCATATACTATAGTCATTCCGCCGCCAAATGTTACCGGGGTGCTGCACATGGGGCATATGTTAAACAATACCATACAGGATGTATTGGTACGCCGCGCCCGAATGAAGGGTAAAAACGCTTGCTGGGTACCTGGTACTGATCATGCCAGCATAGCTACCGAAGCAAAGGTTGTTGCCATGCTTAAAGAAAAAGGCATCACCAAAAAAGACCTTACCCGCCCCGAATTTATGGCTTACGCCTGGGAGTGGAAAGAGAAATATGGCGGTATCATCCTCGAGCAACTAAAAAAACTTGGCGCCTCCTGCGATTGGGACAGGACAAGGTTTACCATGGAAGATGATTTGTCGGAAGCGGTTATTGATACCTTTATCCATCTATATAAAAAAGGCCTTATCTATCGCGGTATCCGCATGGTAAACTGGGACCCACAGGGAAAAACTGCGGTGAGTGATGAAGAAGTTATCCGTAAGGAGGTAAATCAGAAGTTGTATTATATAAAGTATTATTTGCTGGGAACACAAACTGCAAAGTCAGTTAATCATAGGGGGGAAGACCCTAACTATATAGTTGTAGCCACGACCCGGCCTGAGACTATTATGGCTGATGCAGCGATTTGTGTTAATCCAAACGATACTCGCTATCTACATTTACATGGCAGGCAAGTGCGAATTCCATTGATAGATAAAACCATAGATATTATTACGGATGAATACGTAACCATGGACTTTGGTACCGGTTGTTTAAAAGTTACCCCTGCGCATGATCTTAATGATTATGCACTGGGCCAAAAACATAACCTGCCCGTTATCGATATTTTAAATGATGACGGGACTCTAAATGAAAAAGCGCAAATATTAATTGGTGAGGACCGTTTTGCAGCCCGTAAAAAAATAGCTGTTTTATTAGAAGCCGATGGTTACCTGGAGAAAGTAGAAGATTATAAATCGCAGATCGGTTTTTCGGAACGCACCGATGCGGTTATCGAGCCAAAACTATCTATGCAATGGTTTTGCAAAATGGATGAAATGGCCAAACCCGCACTTGATTATGTTTTAAAAGGCGATATAAAGCTGATCCCCGAAAAATTCAACAATACCTACCGTTACTGGATGGAAAACGTACAGGATTGGTGTATAAGTCGACAACTATGGTGGGGCCAGCAGATACCAGCCTGGTATTTACCGGATGGTCAATTTGTCATCGCAAAATCACGTGAGGAAGCGTTTGAACAGGCTATTAAGCTAAAAGGTGAAAGCATAAAGCTAAAAGCGGAAGACCTAAAACAAGATGAAGACGTACTCGATACATGGTTTTCTTCATGGCTATGGCCTATATCAGTTTTTGATGGATTTAAAGACCCAAATAATGCAGATATAAATTATTATTACCCTACAAACGACCTGGTAACTGCACCCGAGATTTTGTTTTTCTGGGTGGCAAGGATGATCATGGCCGGGCACGAGTTCAGGGGTGAGGTACCCTTCAAAAATGTTTATCTAACAGGAATTGTTCGTGATAAACTTGGCCGCAAAATGTCGAAATCATTGGGTAATTCACCCAATCCCCTTGACTTGATAGAAAAATTTGGGGCTGATGGCGTTAGGGTAGGGATGCTGCTTTGCTCGCCTGCCGGTAACGACTTGATGTTTGATGAAAGCTATTGCGAACAAGGCCGTAATTTTTTCAATAAAGTTTGGAATGCTTTCAGGCTGGTTAAAGGCTGGGAAGTGGATAGCAGTTTGCAAAATGATAACCAGGTTGCCATTGATTGGTTCGAAAGCAGGTTTAACCAGGCATTGATTGAAATAGAAGATAATTTTGCCCAATATCGCCTTTCCGAGGCTTTAATGGCCACTTATAAGCTGGTATGGGACGACTTTTGCGCCTGGTACCTCGAAATGATAAAGCCGGTTTACCAGCATCCTATTGATAGTGAAACCTTTAATTACACCGTAAGCTTTTTTGAAAATATTTTGAAGGTCATTCATCCTTTTATGCCGTTTATTTCGGAAGAATTGTGGCATGATGAGCTGTTTGGGGAGCGTGCGGAATTTGACTGTTGCATCGTTGCCCAATTGCCAAATAATGGGCAAATAAATGCACAGCTTTTATCGGAAGTTGAGGTGGTGAAGCAGATCATTACCCAAATCCGTAATGTTCGTAACAATAAACAAATTTCACCGAAAGAAAAGCTGGAACTTTCTGTTAAAGCAAACTCCGGGATGGCCTATAAAGATTATGAAGCCGTTATTACTAAATTAGGCAATATCAGTACGTTTAATATCGTTAATGAAAAAGTGGCTGGCGCTGTGAACTTTATGGCTTCGACCGATGAGTTTTATGTGCCGCTCAATGAGAATTTAGACCCAGTTGCTGAGTGCGAACGCCTGCAAAAGGAGAAGGATTATTTAACAGGCTTTTTACGTGCGGTTAACTCAAAGTTAGGGAACGAAAGGTTTATGGCCAATGCAAAACCCGAAATAATTGAAGTTGAATTAAAAAAGAAAGCCGATGCCGAGGCTAAGCTGAAGATACTGGAGGAGAACTTATCAGCTTTGGCTTGTTAATTGCATATATCATTGTGATAAATTATAATAAGATGAAGCAGGGCGCTCAATTTTTTTGAGGCTCCTTACTATTGCTTATTTTTTACCCCAATTAAGTAATGCCTAACATTTAATGAGTAAGGACGTAAGTTTTTTCAATTTTTCAATTAATAAAATACTTTCCGGTGATCAGTCAATTCTCGACCAGGCACGTATCCGGTTGCTGTATTATGGCTTCTGTATAGTTTTCGTTGCCGTAGGCGGGCTGTTCGTAAGCGTTTATTTTCAGCACCAGGTTATACTTACAACTACTGCCGGTTTTGTATTGGTTTTATTGTTTTGTTTATTTAAATACCTTACCTACAGGCCAAACTGGCACCAGATATCCCACTCGCTGCTTATTATGGCAACGCTCGTCAATCTCAACAATGTTTTTGTTGTTATGCAAAAGGTTGATATTATTACTGTGCAGGTAATACTATTGGTGATATTGTTCAGCTTTTACATGCTTGGCCAGAAATGGGGACTGGTTTATTCGTTGATAAACCTTATTCCTGTACTTGTTTTTTTGGTGATTGATTATAACGACGGGTATTTCATCCCGCTAAGGCCCGAAAAAGTTGATCAATCCACCATTATTATCAGCTTGTTTGCCAATTTTATAATAATTATTTTTATTCACAGCCACCTTTATAATGCGTTTTTTAACAATATAAAACAGCTTAAAGAAACCAGTGATGAGCAGGCTGAACTTAATAAGAGATTAGAAATTGCTATTGAAAAGGCCGAAAAATCATCACAGGTAAAAACCGAGTTTCTTTCCACCATGTCGCACGAGATCAGGACGCCCCTTAATGCTGTTATTGGCATGAGCAACTTGATGATTATGGGCAACCCAAGGGCCGATCAGAAGGACAACCTGGAGATACTCAAATTTTCCGCCAATAACCTGCTCGCTATTGTTAACGATGTACTCGACTTTAATAAAATAGAAGCCGGTAAAGTGGTATTTGAGCATGTTAAATTTAACCTGGTTGACCTGATGCAAAATTTTTGCGGCAGCCAGATGTTAAATGCCGAAGAAAAAGGTCTGAAATTCCAATTAAAAATTGACCCTAACCTGCGGGATAAAGTATTATTAGGCGATCCGACAAGAATAGCCCAGATACTTTATAACCTTGTGAACAACGCAATAAAATTCACAAAAAAAGGCAGTATATGGGTAAAAGCCTATTGCCAGGAAGAAAGGAACAATACCGTAACTGTTATTTTTACCGTAAAGGATACCGGGATAGGCATTGAAAAAAATAACCTGGAAAGTATTTTTGAACCATTTACGCAAGAATCAATAACCACCACGCGGCAATATGGCGGTACAGGCATGGGTTTGGCAATTGTTAAACGTTTGCTGGAATTGCAGGGGCTGCACATGAATGTAACCAGTAAGATTGGGGAGGGATCTGAGTTTTCGTTTAATATGGCATTCCCGGTATCAACAGAATCAGTTAAAGAATTTGATAAAAAAAGCCTGGCACCGCAAAACAATGATAGTTTTAGCAATTTGAAGATGCTGATTGCCGAAGACAACCCTGTAAATGTTTTGCTGATGAAAAAACTTTTTTCGAAGTGGAGCATTACCCCGACTATAGCCGAAAATGGCGAACGCGCCATCGAAATTTTGCAATACAGCAATTTTGATATTGTGTTGATGGACCTGCAAATGCCGGTACTAAACGGCTTTGACGCCGCCATAGAAATAAGAAAACTGCCCGACCCTAAAAAGGCCGGCGTGCCAATTATTGCATTAACTGCCGCTGCTTTGTTTGATATAAAACAACAAATACTAAACGCCGGGATGAATGATTACGTGTCAAAACCCTTTAAACCGGATGAGCTGATGGAAAAGATACAGAGTTTGGTGGCGGCGGTGCACTGATGATTTCGGATTTCGGATTTTCGATTTCGGATTGAAATAAGGAATGCTATATTTTCTCGTATGCGGGTAAGTCATTAATAAACGCATAGGCTTTGTTTTCAAAATCTATTTGGCAGTAATAATGCTGCAGGCCATTGGTAACCGCCAGCAGGTTTACTTTATGCACCATATTGTAGCGGGCTACCTGGTCGAAGGTTTTCTGATCGATAATAACGGAGGGCGCTTTACATTCAACCAGTAATATTTTTTCGCCTGCCGGGTTGTATACAACAATGTCTGTTCGTTTGGCCATCCCGTGCAGTTTGTGGCCACCCTCCAGTTTTATTAGTGTTTTTGGGTAATGTTTTTGGTTAATAAGGTACTGCACAAAATGCTGGCGTACCCATTCCTCTGGGGTAAGTACAATCGTTCTTTTCCTGATCACATCAAACAAAGTCAATTGCCCGTTTTGATCAGTAATTTTAAAAGGGTAGGGGGGTAATTGAAGCGGAACCAACAGATCCATTGCGCTAAAGTATAAAATTTCAGCAAACTTGTAAAAGTGCTGTATTCTTAATCGCCAACAAATCCGTAGTTTTATAGCCTGTATGAACGCCGCCGACATTATAAAAGACCTTAAAAATAAAAAGTATAAACCCCTGTACATGCTGCATGGCGAGGAGCCATACTATATTGACCTGGTCAGCAATTTCGTAGAACATAAGCTGTTGCCTGATGCTGAGAAAGGCTTTAATCAAACAGTACTGTATGGTAAGGATACGGATGTAATGACGGTGCTTAATGCCTCCAAACGCTACCCCATGATGGCCGATTACCAGGTAGTTTTGGTAAAGGAGGCGCAAGACATGAAATGGGGCAACGACGACGCCGATAAAAAAGGCATTAACCCGCTATTGAGCTACCTCGAAAACCCTTTGCAAAGCACTATCCTGGTTTTTTGCTATAAATACGGCAAATTTGATAAGCGGAAAAAGACGTATAAGGCCATTGAAAAAAACGGGCTTATTTTTGATTCGGCGCCTTTATATGATAGTAAGGTGCCCGGTTGGATAGAAGATTTTGTGACCGACAAAGGCTATAAAATAAACCAGCAGGCAACATTTATGCTTTCAGAATACCTTGGTAACGACCTCTCCAAAATTGCTAACGAGCTTGAAAAGTTGATGCTTAACGTAACTGTTGGGCAAGAAATAACTTTAAAACACATTCACGATAATATAGGTATCAGTAAGGAATATAATGTTTTTGAATTGCAGACAGCATTGAGCAAAAAAGATGTTTTTAAAGCTAACCAGATTATCAACTATTTCGAGGCCAATCCAAAGGCCAATCCCATCGTATTGGTTTTAGGCAACCTCAATAATTTTTTCAGCAAGGTGCTTACTTACCACTATGTAAAAGACCGGACGCCGCAAAACCTTGCCCGTGAACTCGGCGTTAATCCCTATTTTATAAAAGATTATGAGCAGGCCGCCCGCAGCTATAACTATGGCAAAACCATGCAGATCATAAGCTACCTCCGCGAGTACGATGTAAAAAGCAAAGGCGTAGATTCAACCACCGATCATGGCGGGCTGATGAAGGAGTTGGTGTTTAAGATATTGCATTGAGAGGATAACCAAAAAGGTTTGTAAATATGGCGGGTGATTTTTAACACAAAGGACACTAAGGATTTCACAAAGGGCGCTAAGTCGCTAAAGGATTTTAAATCTTGCAATTTTAAATATGTTAAGGTCAATTAAGACGGAGGATCAATATGATGAATCATTAGCCCGAGTATATGAGTTAATGCAAGCAGAAGTTATGGAAAACTCTCCCGAATTTGATGAGTTGGAGAGATTAATTATTCTTGTCAAGGAGTATGAAGATGAACACTATCCAATGTCCTCTTCAAATCTATAATACACCCCAAAAAAGATTAACAACCCCATAGGAGTTATTAATCTTACGTCCTTCAATTTTACTGTTTAGTTGATGGGTCCCAGTGCTCTGCAATTTTTCCATTTTCCACACGCAGCATATCAAACCATGTGGAGGTGTATTGCTTCCCCTTTTCTTTCGGATCAGGATAAACCTGTTTAAAAGTAAGCACAACCAAATCACCTTCCGCTACAATTGCAATAAGCGGGGCCTTGACGGTATCAACAATTGGTATGGGTTTAACATACTTTGTGAAATAATCAACAATGGGCTGCCTGCCTGTTGCCACATTTGGGTTGTGCTGGATATAACTTTCCGTCATATACTTAGCGGCAAATTCAATATGTCCGCCTTCCAGTATCTCCCGCCAAAAATCATAAACGATTTTTTTGTTTGCGGCAAGTTTGGCGTTTTTACTGTATAGCATGTCTTTTTGGCTTTGTGCAAAAACACTGCTAACAATAGAAACAAAAATAAAACTTAATAATAGTATTTTCTTTTTCATTTTATTAGCCATACAAGCGCCAAGCCATAGTTTAATTAGTTGATTTACAAATAATTATATATAAATGATATAAAATAGTGTCCGCTTTTAGTACGGCAATGCCCGGTTTCGTACAGTTAAACGATAGAATATATGGAAAACATAGAGGTAGAGATATTGTTAATCCTAAGCGCAAAATCTATATTGGTTTCCATTATAAATATTAACGGCTGTGTTGCAGATAGTTTAAAAAATAAACCAGGTGGCTGTTTGAACAAATGTTTTATTTTTAATTGTACAAACCGTTATATTTATCTGATTATTGGAATAATATTTATACAATTACTTTGGGTGATTTGTCATAGAACATAAACACCTAAAAAAATCAGATCATTAATGTCATATCACGACAATATGGAGAATGGCATACAAAACCTGGAAATTGCACATCAGGAACTGATGACGTTTTTTAACGCGATGGACGAAGTTTTTTTCTCTGTTGATTCGGTAAATTTTAAAGTAATACAAATGTCAAACGGCTGCGAAAAGCTGTACGGTCATAAACCGGCGGAGTTTTTGGCTAATAACAGGCTTTGGTTTGAATTGATGCATCCCGATGACAGGCATATTGTAGCTGATGAGGATTATATACTTGAGCATGGCGGGAAGGTAAATAAGCAGTACCGTATTATCCGGAAGGATAAGGCAGTAAGATGGGTTGAGAATAAAATTATCCCCACCCTTGATGAAACCGGGAAATTGTTGAGGATCGATGGTATAACCTGGGACATAACGGCGCGCAAAGAGGCTGAGGAAAAGCAAACACATGATGAAGCCAGGTACCGCCGGATAGTTGAAACCGCACAGGAAGGTATCTGGATGATAGATGAGAACAATAAAACAACTTTTGTAAACCAAAAGCTGGCAGATAGCCTTGGGTATACCCCGGAAGAAATGATTGGGAAAGAGCCTTTTTATTTCATAGATGAAAAAGAGCGGGCTGAATCTGTCGCCCGCATAGAAAGAAGACGGCAAGGATCAAAAGAAAACCTGGACATCAGGTATATTACAAAGAAAGGGGACGACTTTTGGGCCAATATATCATCAAATCCGATTGTTGACGCAAACGGTAAATATAGCGGAATGGTAGCAATGGTTACCGATATCACCCAGCGAAAGCTGGATGAAGAAGCCATAAAAAAATCAGAAGCAAACCTAAGGACCATTTTTGACAACACAGATTCGTCGTACATTTTATTTGGAGATGAACTGAAAATTATTTCATTTAACGCACTGGCGCAAAAATACTCTATTGAAATAAATGGCCAAAAGCTGAAGACAGGCGCGCATGTAAGTAACTATTTTTCGGAAGAAAGATGGCTATTTATAAAAGAAACGATTGATAAGGTATCCTCAGGCGAAAATGTTAGCTACGAACTAAGCCATACCCAACCAGATGGTTCGGTTAAATGGAATAAAGTGCGCTGGCTGAATGTAAAAAATAGTGAAAACAAAAGTTGGGGGTTCATACTCGCCAACAAAGACATTACCGAAGAAAAACTGGCAGCGCTTGAACGTGAGCGGATAACCGCCGACCTGATACAGCATATTAAAGACCTTGAACAGTTTACCTACATTATATCGCATAACTTGCGCGCGCCAGTTGCCAATATAATAGGCCTTTCGGACATGCTTAGTGAGTCAGACATTGACCCTGATATGAAACAAGCTGTGGTAGAGAGGGTATCATTATCCATAAAAAACATTGATACCATTATACAGGACTTGAATCATATTTTACAGACGAGGGAACTGACGAATGAAAAAAGGGAAACGGTTTATTTCAGCGAGTTAGTAGAGACCATTAAAACCAGTATACATAACACAGTGGTGGACGAAAAAGTTCAATTTGATTGCAGCTTTGACGAGGTCGATGCCATGTTTACCATACGCAGCTACCTGTACAGCATATTTTATAACCTGGCATCAAATAGTATTAAATACCGGCAAGTGGGCATTGCACCGGTAATCAGTATAAAAAGTCGCCGGTTAAAAGATAAAATAGAACTGCGTTTTAAAGACAATGGCAAAGGCATCGACCTGGATAAAAATGCCGCCGAGCTATTTGGGCTGTATAAACGTTTTGATACCACCATGGAAGGTAAAGGCATGGGCCTTTTTATGGTGAAAACACAGGTTGAATCGCTTGGCGGCACTATCCAAATAAAAAGTAAATTAGGAGTTGGAACCGAGTTTATTATACAATTTGGAGTGAATTAATTATTGAATTATTGATTGGGTTCTAAACCCTAAATCCGACTTCTGATATTCCAATTCCGAAATCGAACTTCCGACCGCGTGCCGCCTTAGCTTTAGCGGTGGCGCGAATCCGAAATCAAACGCTTTCCTCAAATTTATCAACGGTAACCCTAATTCTGTCGTCGGCTTCCCCTTCAACTTCAAATAACAGGGTAACTTTTCCATCCTTGCCGGTAATGGTGATAGTTACATTTTTATCTTCGCCGTTTTCAGTATTTATTAGCGCTTTAATAACTGATTTTCCTTCTTTATAGGCAACAGGCCAGTCGCAAGTGTTTGATTTTATGGTGCCTGCCATTTTGTGTTCGTCATTAACATTGATGGTAATATCGGCTTTGCTGATAACCACAATTGCTTTTTCATCATCTGTGTGGGTTATGTTGCCCCCACTGTCGAGATGCTCTGTTTTTGATGTGGTGATAGTGAATTTTTTGCCGCATTGCGCAAAGCTTACGGCGCAGCCTGCTATTAGCAGGGAAAGGATAAGTGCAATCGTTTTCATATTGTTGTTTATTAAGTTTATTGAGTTGATTGGGTTGGATTGAATAGATCAAGTTGGATTGGGTTTATCAAGTTGGGGGGGCTTTTGCAGCTCCTTTCGGACTTCCGGACTTCCCCGACTTCCGGACTAAAAGACCACTTACTTAATCAACTCAATCAACGGCTCATTTAATCAACTCCTTAACACCGTCGCACATCTTTTTTATGCGATAATAGGAGGCGGTAGAATTTTTTCGTTTATCGAGTATTATCTGCAGTTTTCCGGGATATTCGATAATATGGAACGTTGTCCCATCGGTTAACACTGTTGATGCGTCAAAATAGTCATTCGCCGACCCGGCGAGACTATTTGGGCTTATGCTTCCGTTGATATATCTCTCTACCCTGCCTGTATTGCTTTTACTGTAATGGGCTGAAAACGAATAAGTATCCGTTGTTTCATTTATAGCAATAGCGATATCGTGATCGTTTGCCTCAAATTTCGACCAAATCAAAAAGATACTTAAAGAAAGTATGCAAAAGGCGGTTAAAATAAAGCTTGTTTTCATTTTAGTATTGATGTTAAATTACCTATGAATTAATCTTCTTAATGATCCGGGCACATTTTTTAATATGCTTATCCAAAGATATGTGTTTCGGATAGTAATATGCAATACATAGTTCTATATTTATGTAATATATTTTTTAATGTATTGATATTCAATAAAATAATTTTTCTACGGGGACTCCTTTTTCCTTAAAAAGTAATTCTACAAGTATGGACAATTTTTGGGCGCGGCTATCAGGCTTGATAAAAGAAGAAAATTATGCGGCGCCGTCCGAATATGCTTACTTGTTTAAACAGGATAATTTTAATTAAATTGCATTATCAAATCTGTTAGCATGAAACGGATCAATTGCATACTATTGATATTTGCCGGATGTTTTTTAATATTCAGTTCCTGTAAAAAAAGCGGGGCTAATCCGCCTATTCCTCAAACGCTTGCTACAAGTATTTCATTGGAGTATGGCGGGCGCCTGTTTCTTTCACCAAATGCGGTGGCAGTGTTTTATAAACCACAGGACGCGCTCCAGATAACGGCCCAATTCGACAATATCACCAGTATAACTATTGTTATAACTAACGTGGGCACAGGTACATTCGACTTATCACGCGGTAATATAGTCCTATCCTTTGCAGATGGCCTTAATGGCCCTGATAGTTTTGTAAGCGTCTCCGGGAGTTTGGCAATAACTCAATTTTCCAGCACCTCAATTGTTGGCTCATTTCAATTTTCAGGTACCGATTCGATGAATGTTACCAGGCAAATTACTAATGGACAATTTGTAACCAGTTATAGTACTGTGCTATAAAGGCGTTAGAATAACTAACAGGTCATCGAGCTATGATTTCGTTAAAGAAAATTTAATTTGCACCTTTTAAGCATTTTCTAACAGGAAATCCCCGCTTATACCGAGCTTATTATGTATGGCTTTAAGAAACATTACATCGGGTTCTCGCTTGCCATTTAATATTTGCGACAATTTGGATGTACCTAATCCCAACATTTCGGCAAGTTTGGCCTGTGAAAGGTTTAATTCCTTAATTTTGTGCTGAACAACCGAATTTATGGTGACCGGCAAAGGCATTATCTTCAAAATATTATCTTCGTATTGCTCTGCTAACAAACTAAGATTGTTTAATTCCTCTTGGTCGGGTACAGATAAGGAATTAAAGCCGCCGCCATCTGTAGCCTTCGCAATAAATTTTTCTATCAAAGCCATTACCTGGTTGTACTGTGCTTCGTTTCTTATTTTATCAATCATCTCTTAATTCTAAATAGTTGAACAATCAATTTCATCATATTCGCTATGAGTACCAATAAAACGTATATATAACGTCCGCTTATCAAAAAATATCATGGCAACAAGTCTGAAATCATTCCCTTTAATGTTAAATACATACCTGTCATTCCCAACATAATCCACCTTATTAAACACTTTCTTTATATCTGCTAACTTATTCCAGTCAGCCGCTTTTGCAATATTGTACCAATTATTTAACGGTACTGACGACAAAGGGTGCTTTTCTGCAAATGATGAAAGCGTCTTTTTGATAAGGATTACCATTGACACAAATATAGTGAATATTTTAAAATATGAAATAAATTTAAAAAAATGAAATAATGGAATAGGCTGAAGCGGGGATGTGATGAATTTGAAAGATATGATGAACTTCTCATCTCTTTAGTAAATCCAGAGTTAATTTCCGCCCATTATATTCCAGTTGATCAATTAACAAAAATGATATAGTCTCAATCCCATTTGAGTATCGGAGATTAATTATAATTGGATTGCTCTGTATGTCATGGAAATGTTCAACATTCAACTTGAGATTTACAGTTGCTACTGTCGCCAATTCATTTTGAAACAATGGACTTTCATTGGGAATTGAATAAACAGCATACCCGTTTTCATTTCTTGCAAAGCGCTTAAAAAAAGGATGTGTAAGTCCGTATTTAACACTTTCACTTGTTAACAAAAAAGGAATTCTGACTTCAACCTTATATAACTTTTCAATTGTTTGTCCTTTATTAATGATGTTGATTTGAATGTTTGCGCTGAAATTAGTTGGCTTGCCACCTATAAAAGCACCAGGGTTTAAACTTATAATTGGTGGCTCGATTTCAAGAATAGTTTTGTCTTGTCGTGTATATAAATTTCTTATTTCATACTCTTCCATTTCAACCGACTCAAAGTTGTAACGCTTATAAAATCTTTTATCAGCGGCATGAGGGGCATTCAGACTTCTGGGTATTTTAACAATATAAATCGTTTGCTCAATCTTATTATTATACCTAATTGGGTCAATGGTTAAGCCATCTATTTTGCGATGGATTCTTGAATTTATCACTTGTTCAAGCCATTCCTTGCTAATAATATTTCCATCCACAAAAACTAAATTATTTGCTTTATAATCTTTTTCCTCTATTCCGTAAACAATAATTCCGCCGTCTGAATTTGCAAATGCACTAATGTCTTTTGCAATTTCTTTTTTTACTTTTTCATCAAATTTTAAAGCATCTCCTCTTTTAAACTCAAGATTTATTGATTCCTCAGATTGAGTTGAGATATATTTGTCAATGTCGGTTTCAGTAAAAGTACAGTTTAGGTAATCTCCCATGAGTTTTATTGTAAATTGTTTATAAATTTCAAACTTAGCAAACCGTAATATAAACAACTAACTGCACACCCAAATCTAAAGCCATTCAAATGTGATTTACATCAGCGAATTGGTAAGACGCTTTGTTAAACTTTTCCTTTTCATCTATCACCATGTTGTACAAAATATTTAGACTATAGTCTTTATCGTTTGATCTTTGCCATTTATAATAGAAATCCTCCTTATACTTTATAGTAGTGAGATTGTCTAAATATTTTAAAGAAATTTTGATATAATAATTATTGTATTCTCTAAAATAAATATTCCCAAAGTAGTCAATAGACGAATTTTTGGTAATTGGGTTGACCATTATATATGAAGTTTTATCTGACAACTCAAATGTTTCGAAATTATCGTCTATTGATATAATAATACTTTCAATTTGTAAGTTATAGGCAGATCTTATTCCAATATTTTCGATCTGTAACTTATATTGCCAATAATCTTTAATCCCGGTGGCAAATGTCTTTGGAATAGCAATTATTGGTCTATTCTCCTCAAATTTTTGATTTTTTTTCTGCTTCTAAATATTCAATCTGTTTATCAGTTCGTTCAATGGTATTCTTATACTGAAAGAACCCTATTATGATTGCTGTTACAGCTGCGAAAGAGGAAAGCATTGCTCCAACTGACGAAATAATTTGCCAATTCATTTAATGATTTATGACTTTTACAATAGTCTTTTGGCTTAGCTTGCACTCTTAAGAAGCAGCTTTTGAAAAAAATAAAACAATTATCTCCAGTTTAACCATTCTTACTACCTTTTCTCATTTCCAAATCTCCCTCATTTTTCCCAATTTTACCGCCAACATAAATCAACCGCATGAACTATTGGCTCATAAAATCTGAACCCGAAAAATACAGTTGGGAAAAATTTAATAAAGATGGCCGCACCTTTTGGGATGGCGTACGCAACTACACCGCCCGCAATAATATGCGCGCCATGAAAGAAGGCGACCTGGCACTTTTTTACCATAGCAACGAAGGTAAAGAGATCGTCGGCATTGCAAAAGTGGTAAAAGAAGCCTACCAGGACCCTACCACAGATGACACCAATTGGGTTGTGGTTGAATTTTCACCAGTGGAAGCGTTGAAAAACCCTGTCACCCTCGCCCAAATAAAGGCCGAATCCATGTTAAGTGAAATGGATCTGGTACGGCAGGGCCGTTTATCAGTGGGCGCAGTAAAGCCCCATGAGTTTGATAAGGTATTGGAAATGAGTCGCTAGTTCCGCCGTTGAGGCGCAAAATATTACGCCTCAGGATATTTCTGCAATTTATGTACTAACGCAGGCTATACATGCTTAAAAACTTTCTTTTGTGTATAAATGTGCTGGCTGCGATTTTCTCCACCCCGCTAATTGCCACAGCCCAATCTCCGTTCAAAACCTTTGAAAATTTATTTACTATACCCAAAAACTACATTGTAACCTACACGAAAATACCCCCTGTAATTGACGGTAATATAAATGATGCAGCCTGGCAGCAAGCTCCGTGGACCGCTGATTTTGTGGATATTGAAGGCGACCTTAAACCAAAACCAGCCCTGCAAACCAATGCAAAAATGCTTTGGGACGACAGTTGCCTGTATATAGCCGCCCAAATACACGACCCTAATGTTTGGGCATATTTAACCCACCACGACGATATCGTTTTTCGCGATAATGATTTTGAAGTATTTGTAAATCCCAACAATACCACGCACAGGTACTTTGAGATGGAGTTTAATGCCCGCAACACCGTTTTCGACCTGTTTTTAAATAAGCCTTATCGCAACGGCGGCGATGCCATGATCAATTGGGATGTTGAAGGATTGCGGTCGGCAGTTCAGGTGCAAGGAACTATAAATGACCCTACAGATACTGATAAAGGCTGGACAATCGAGATAGCTATCCCTTTTAAAGCCATCAGTCTCGGTAATAATGTGCAGGTGCCAAAAGATGGCACGCTTTGGCGTATCAATTTTTCGCGGGTGGAATGGGATACCAAAGCGGTTGATGGTAAGTATGTTAAGCTAAAAGATAAAAATGGGCGTAACCAGCCCGAGCATAACTGGGTTTGGTCGCCGCAGGGGGTGATCGATATGCATTTCCCCGAACGCTGGGGTTATTTGCAATTTAGCAAGGGTAACACAAATAATACAACCTTTACCATGCCATATTTTGAACTGCAAAAACGATATTTATGGCTTATTTATTACCAGGAAATGGAGTGGTATAATAAGCATAACGCTTATACGCCATTGCTTGAACAGTTTGGACTTAACAACAGCGTGGTAATAAATAACAATAAAAATGCACTTAAAATTGAGGCCACGCCGCACCAGTTTATGGTGTTGGTAAAGGATGAAAAGGATAATATCACCTGGACAATAAACCAGGAAGGGCTTATAGGAAGGATAATAACAAAGCCTTAAATACGAGAGACTTACGAAGTTTTGGAAACTTCGTAAGTCTGGCAATTTAGTTAATAGTAAGAATACAAAATGAACAAACGCGAATTTATAAAAGCCGGTCTGTTAGCCGGTATAGCATCACAACTACCTTTAAAAAGCGATGCATCCGCCATCGCACTAAGCAAAAAGAAAAAGAAATTAAAAAACTGGTTATGGATAGCCCCCAACCAAAAAGATACTGACGATGAATTGCCAGCGCGTTATGCATCTTATAAAGCCGCAGGCATCACCGGGATATTTTTTGAGGCCGACAGCGAACGGCATTTCCGTGCCGCAAAAGCCCAGGGCCTGGAAACCCACCGCTGGATGTGGACATTTAACCGTGCCGAACTGGTAACCACAAACCCCGATTGGTACAGCAAAAACCGCAACGGTGAATCGTGCGCCGATAAACCGCCCTATGTAAATTATTACCGGTGGCTATGCCCTTCGCGCCCCGAAGTGCAGCAATACCTGGAGAAACAGGTAAGTGATATTTTGGATAAAGATTATATTGATGGCATCCACCTCGACTATGTGCGCTATTGCGATGTGATATTACCGGTAAACCTTTGGGCTAAATACAATATCGATCAAACAAAGGAGCTGCCGCAGTACGATTACTGTTACTGCGATGTTTGTCGCGCTAAATTTAAAGAGCAATACGGAATAGAATTGTCGGACATTCAATATCCCGAAGCAAGCCTTTCGTGGCGGCTGTTCAGGTATAATAATATCAGCAGGGTGGTAAATAGCCTGTCAGCTATTGCCCATCAGCATAAAAAATTGATAACTGCTGCCGTTTTCCCAACGCCCGAAGTTGCCCGCCGCAATGTGCGCCAGGACTGGACAAATTGGAAACTGGATGGCGTTTGCCCTATGATCTATCACGGTTTCTATAAAGAAAAAGTAAGCTGGATAGGGGATGCAGTTGCTGAAGGCGTACATTTCCTTGCTGGTGAGTTTCCGCTTTATGCAGGCCTTTATTTATCTGATTTTAAAAGCGACGATGAACTACGGCAGGGGATACAATACGCATTAAAAAACGGTGCGGCGGGTGTTTCACTTTTTGGTAACCCAAGCCAGCAGATTTTGGATATTTTGAAGCAGGAGACCGCAGGTTTTTAACCACTAAGCTAACAAAGAATGCACAAAGTGACACAAAGCCTTTATTATTAAAAAAGGTATCGGGCTTTACATTTAAAACTTCCCGTAAAAATTGGAGATGTCGAAGTAGATATCCATATCCGTGCCATCCGCAGTGGTAATATGGATAATGTCGTAAGGCTTCTTGTCGTGATAACTAAGCGATTGGCCTTTCAATTTATAATTAGGGTACTTGTCCCTGATCCAGGCGTATTCGGCATGGATACCTGGTGTTTCATGTGTCTCTGTGATAAAAATGGCTTTTTCAAATGAAGAACCATCTGCGGTAACAATTGCTGCTGTGGCGCTGCCGTGCACCACCTTTTTGTGGCTGGCGCACGAAGAAAAAAGGATGCTAAATGCAAAAAGGTAAATAATAGCTTTCATGATATTTTTGGTTTTTTTAGGTAAGATGCTCTTATATCCTAAATTCCATAAATCTACCTTAAAATTTTCCTTCTTTGTTAAAGTTATCTCAAACAAACCCTGTGTTTGACCAGCTAAAATTACCGGGACTTGTTGGTGATATAGAGTATCATGCCTTTTCTTCCCCAAAAAACAAAGCCTTCAATTCAGTAGCATCATCAGGTTTCATTTTTCCGCCAAGTATCAAGCGCAACTGGCGGCGGCGCAGAGCGCCTTCATACAATACCATATCTTCAATGGTTTCGGGTATCAATTCAGGTACAGGTATGGTACGGCCATTTTGATCAAGCGCTACAAAGGTGTAATAGGCCTCGTTGCTTTTAACCCGCGTGCCCGATGGTATATTTTCGGCCCAAACATCCAGTCTAACTTCAAGCGAAGTGGTAAATGCACGTGAAACTTTTGCCTCGATGGTGATCACATCGCCAAGTTTTATAGCCTGTTTAAACGAAACATTATCAACAGAAGCAGTAACTACTATCCGGTTGCAATGTTTTTGCGCCGATATGGCTGCGGCAATGTCCATCCAGTGCAGCAAACGCCCGCCCATTAAATTATTCAGCGTATTGGTATCGTTGGGCAATACCAGTTCATTCATAATGGTATGCGATTCTTTGGGCGTTTTTCCTTTCATGGGGCTTTTTTGCGCAAAGATACGGTTTAAGGTGAAAGGTTAAAGGCGAAAGGTAAAAGGTTCCACATTCTCACAGGCGCGATTCATCGCGCCTTTCGCCTTTCGCCTTTCGCCTTTCGCCTTTCGCCTTTCGCCTTTCGCCTTTCGCCTTTCGCCTTTCGCCTTTCGCCTTTCGCCTTTCGCCTTTTCCAAAGAAATCATTAGTTTTATCCGCTTATAAAAATCAAATCCTTTTTTATGAAATATAAATTTATGCGGGTTAAATTAATGTTTACACTCGTACTATGCTGTCTGCTTACCTATAGCTTAAAGGCGCAAAAACAACAATATGCAAGTTTAACCGATGCTTTACGATCAGGCGGTAACTTGTATGGCAACCCCGGCCCGCAAAGTGTTAACTGGACAAACGAGGGGAATAAATATTCGTACATCAATAATGATGAGATCCGCTCCATGGATCCTAAAACATTGAGTGATGAACTGATATTTACAAACAAGGGGGTTAACTTTCCCGGTACTACAAAGCCGTTTGATTATGAATCGTTCCAGTGGTCGCATGACTCAAAACACCTCGTTTTTAAAACCAATACCAGGCATATTTTCCGCCGCTCGGCCATATCCGATTATTTTGATTATAGTGTGGATACCAAACAATTAAAACAGGCCGCAAAGGATGCCCGCACCGCAGAATTATCGCCGGATGGCACAAAAGTGGGCATTGAGCGCAACGGCAACATGTTTGCCTATGATTTTGCAAGTGGCAAAGAGCAACAGCTCACCAGCGATTCAACCAGTGAGAACGGTACTTTCAACGGCCATTACGATTGGGTTTATGAAGAAGAATTTGGCCAGGCGCAGGCATGGAACTGGAGCAAGGATAGTAAATACATTGCTTTCTGGCAGTTTGACGAACGCCCTGTACCCGATTTTCAGATGACTAATTTCGAAGGCCAGCATCCCGACCAGGTACATATTTCTATCCCCCAAGTTGGCGATCCCAATCCTTCGGTAAAAATTGGCGTGGTTGATGTAGAGTCAGGCAAAAAGGTATGGCTTACGCCTGATGAAACCGGCGACTTTTATATCCCACGCATTTATTGGACAAGCACGCCTGATGTTTTGGCACTAATGACCCTTAATCGTGCCCAAAACCATATGAAGCTTTATTTTTTTAATGTAAAAACAGGCGAGCACCATGTTGTATTGGAAGAACAAAACACCACCTGGGTAGCCATTTTTAATTTTTACACCAACGTAAACGATATGGTTTATTTCCCCGAAAAATCGAAAGAGTTTTTCTGGGTGTCTGATCGTTCGGGCTATTACCACATTTACCGTTATAGCTATGATGGCAAGCTCATTAACCAGGTTACCAAAGGTAATTGGGATATGATAAAAGTAAGCGGCATCGATCAGGAAGCTAAAAAGATATATTATTTATCGGCAGAAGACGGCGGCCTGGAGCAGCAGTTTTACTCCATAAAGTTTGATGGTAACGATAAAACAAAATTGTCGGCGGTCGCAGGGTATCATGATATCAACATGTCGCCAAATACCAAATACTATCTTGATTCTTACAGCAATGTAAGTACGCCGCTGCATGTCAGTTTAAGCGATGACCATGGGAAATCATTAAAAATGCTGGAGGACAACCATGCGGTAAGCGAGTATATACAGAGTCATGCCTATGCAACGCCAGAATATTTTAAGTTTAAAACGTCTGATGGGGTTAGCCTGGATGGCTATATGATTAAGCCCCTTAATTTCGATCCAAATAAAAAGTACCCGGTGGTGATGACGGTTTACGGCGGGCCGGAATCGCATGATGTATTTAACAGTTTTTCAACCGATAGCTGGCAGCAGTGGCTTGTACAAAACGGCTATATAGTTGCCGATGTAAATAACCGCGGGATTGCCAATTATGGCAGCGCATTTATGAAAGTTGTTTACAAACAATTAGGCAAATGGGAGAGCAACGATTTTGTGGAAACGGCAAATTATCTGGCCAAGATGCCTTTTGTTGATGGCAATAAAATGGCCATAATGGGTACCAGCTATGGCGGTTACAGCACTACTTATACGTTATTAACCCACCCCAGTATATTTAAAGTAGGCATAGCCAATTCCCCGGTTACCGACTGGCGTTTGTACGATGATATATACACCGAGCGCTATATGTCAACCCTTCCCGATAATGAGACTGGTTATAAAAGCAGTGCAGATATGACATATGCAGCTAACCTTAAAGACCACCTGCTGCTTATCCATTCTATGAGTGATGATAATGTTCACCCTGCCAATACCATGCAACTGTTAACTGCCTTAACCAATGCCGGTAAGGACGTTGACCTGCGCATTTACCCACCGGGCGCACATGGCGCAGCGTACAACTGGGAAAGCTATCTGCTGATATCAGATGTAAGCTTTCAGTATTTGGAGCGGTATTTAAAAGGCAATAATGATTTGCCTAATTTGAACGCGAAGTGATTTCGGATTTCGGATGTTCGATTTCGGAATTGAAATTTGCCAATTCATTTAAAGTGCTAAAAAAACTGTTTTGTCATTCTGTAGCGAAGCGAAGAATCTTCTCCACCCTGCAATAGTCCGCTATGCATAGTTCGCAATGTATGTCGCAGAAGATTCTTCGCTTCGCTCCAGAATGACAAATAGAAAAAATCTGAAACTACTTTTCCATATCCCCAATTTTTCTCCACAATAAATCCGAAATCGAAAATCCGAAATCCGAAATCAGTAACTTTGTTCTCTTCTAAAAGAGGATACAACACGATGCCGGATTTTTCGCACTTACACGTACATACCCAATTCTCATTGCTCGACGGGGCTGCCGATATATCAAAACTATATAAAAAAGCAGCAGCCGATGGCATGAAAGCCCTGGCCATTACCGACCATGGCAATATGTTCGGCGTGTTTAAGTTTGTGGCCGAAGCCGGAAAACATAATATAAAACCCATAGTTGGCTGCGAATTTTATGTGGTAGACGACCGCCACAAAAAGCAATTCACCAAAGAAAAAAAAGACAAAAGGTACCACCAGCTAATGCTGGCCAAAAACCCCGAAGGCTACAAAAACCTGGTGAAATTATGCTCATTGGGTTATATGGAAGGCCTGTACAGCAAATGGCCGCGCATTGATAAGGAACTGATATTAAAACACCATAAAGGATTAATTGCAACTACCTGCTGCCTGGGTGCTTCGGTACCGCAAGCCATTTTAAGGGGCAGTGAAGAAGAAGCTGAAACTGAATTTAAATGGTGGCTTGATTTGTTTGGCGAGGACTATTATATCGAAATGCAGCGCCACGATATTCCCGAACAAAATACCGTGAACCTTGTATTGGCCAAGTTTGCCAAGAAGTATAATGTGAAGGTGATCTGCTCCAACGATTCGCATTACGTAGATCAGCAGGACTCGAACGCGCACGATATTTTACTTTGCGTAAACACCGGCGATATGCAAAGTACGCCCATTGCTACCGATGAAGAAGGCGGCAAAGGCTATCGGTTCGGCTTTCCTAACGACCAGTTTTATTTTAAAACGCAGGCCGAAATGGGCAAACTGTTTAATGATATCCCCGAATCGTTAGATAATACCAACGAGATAGTTGATAAAGTTGAGGTACTGAAGTTAAAGCGGGATATTTTGCTGCCTAACTTCGTTATCCCCGATGAATTTAAAATCCACAGCGATAGCACCCCGGATTTCGATACGCTAAATCAATGGGAATATTTAAAGCACTTAACATATACGGGGGCTAAGGAACGGTATGTTGATATAACAACCGAAGTGCAGGAGCGCATCGATTTCGAGTTGTTCACCATTCGCACTATGGGCTTTGCCGGTTACTTTTTAATAGTTGCCGACTTTATTAAGCATGGTCGTAATATTGGCGTATTTATAGGCCCGGGGCGTGGTTCGGCGGCGGGGTCGGTGGTGGCTTACTGTACCGGGATCACCAATATCGACCCGATGAAGTATAATCTGCTGTTCGAAAGATTTTTGAACCCTGACCGTAAGTCGATGCCCGATATTGATACGGATTTTGACGATGCAGGCCGCCAGAAGGTGATAGATTATGTGGTCGAGAAATACGGCAAAAACCAGGTAGCGCAGATCATTACTTATGGCTCCATGGCGGCACGTACCAGCATACAGGATGTTGGGCGGGTGCTTGATATGCCGTTATCCGAAGTAAATGCTATTAAAAAGCTAGTACCGGATACTTTGGGTATTACCCTGAAGGATGCCATTGAGCAAGTACCCGAACTAAAAGAAATATTAAAAGGCAATGACCTTAAAGCCCAGGTGTTACGCGAAGCCGAAAAACTGGAAGGCTCGGTGCGTAATACAGGCGTGCATGCGGCGGGTATCATCATTGCGCCTTATGATTTGACCGATATTGTCCCCGTCGCGGTAGCAAAAGATTCCGACCTGCTGGTTACCCAGTATGACGGCCGTGTTATTGAAGATGCCGGCGTAATAAAGATGGACTTTTTGGGCTTAAAAACCCTGACCATCCTTAAAGATGCATTAAGGCTCATCAAACAAAATCATGGTGTAATTATCGACATCGATTATATCCCGCTGGATGATGTTAAAACTTTTGAGCTTTACCAGCGCGGCGATACCAACGGCACATTCCAATTTGAAAGTGACGGTATGCAAATGTACCTCCGCGATCTGAAGCCCGATAAGTTTGAGGACCTGATTGCTATGAACGCCCTGTACCGCCCGGGCCCGATTGAGTATATCCCCAACTTCATCAGCCGCAAGCATGGCCGTGAGCCGATTACCTTTGACCTCGCGGATATGGAAGAATACCTGGGCGAAACCTACGGTATTACCGTTTACCAGGAGCAGGTGATGCTTTTATCGCAAAAAACTTGCCGGCTTCAGCAAAGGCGACGCCGACGTTTTGCGTAAGGCCATGGGTAAAAAGCAATTGGATGTATTAGATAAAAAAGAAGCGCAGTTTATGGAGGGCGCCGCCGCGAAA
Organism: Bacteroidota bacterium; assembly: GCA_013288235.1. GTDB lineage: Bacteria > Bacteroidota > Bacteroidia > Sphingobacteriales > Sphingobacteriaceae > Mucilaginibacter. The sequence continues at coordinate 25,438 of JABDCF010000059.1, forward strand.
GGCCACCCCAAAGATAAACTTACCAAAATATGGAACGATTGGAAGGCCTTTGCCCAATACGCCTTCAATAAATCGCACTCCACCTGTTATGCCTTTGTGGCTTACCAAACGGCTTATTTAAAGGCGCATTACCCATCGGAATACATGGCTGCGGTTTTAAATAACCAGAACAACATGGAAAAGATCACCTTTTTTATGGAAGAATGCCGCCGCATGGGCGTACAGGTTTTAGGTCCGGATATTAATGAGTCGGATATGGCGTTTGCCGTTAATAAAAAAGGGCAGATCCGTTTCGGGCTTACAGGTGTTAAAGGCGTTGGCGATAAAGCAGTAGAAAGTATTATTGAAGAACGTAATGAACGCGGCCCGTATAAATCGGTTTATGATTTTGCGCAGCGGTCAAACACGCGCAGCGTAAACCGGAAATCGTACGAAAACCTGGTGTATGGCGGTGGCTTTGATGAGTTTGGCTTAAACCGCGCCCAGTTTTTTGCCAAAACAGATAATGGCGTTTTAACAGGCGTTGAGCGGTTAATAAAATACGCCAATGATTACCAGAACGTACAAAACAGTTCGCAATCGTCGTTGTTTGGCGGCGGGGGTGTAAACTCCTACATACCCGAGCCTGCCATGCCAGAGGCTGAAGAGTGGCCGTTGATAGAAAAATTAAAATACGAAAAGGAAGTTATCGGCATGTACCTTACCGGCCACCCGCTTGATAATTTCAGGGTGGAGATGGATCGGTATTGCAATAGTAGTATCAGCGACCTGAAAAATATGCAGAAAGCACGTTCGGGCGAAGGCGGCGAAGAGATCATGACCGCCTTTGCCAACCTGCGCAAAAGGGGCGAAATATGCATTGGTGGCCTGGTATCAAACGTGCAGCATAAAATGACCAAAAACGGCAAGCCGTTTGGCACATTTGTGTTGGAAGATTACAATGAATCGTACGAGTTTGCCCTGTTTGGCGAGGATTACGTAAGGTTCCGCAACCTGATGATGGACGGCTATTTCCTGCATTTAAAAGGCATCATCGAAGAAAAATTCAAACAAAAGGATAACTGGGACATGAAAATAATGACCATGAGCCTGCTATCCGAAATGCGCGATAAACTCACCAAATCGTTAACCGTTTGTCTTGATTTGAACGCCTTAAACAGCCAACTATTAGATAACATACAAGACCTGATAACTACCAATAACCAGCGCTACCCGGTTAAAAACTGCACCCTGCGCTTTATGATAAAAGACAGGGAAGAAGCCATGTTGGTTGAACTGCCCTCAAAATCATCTAAAGTAAACCCAAGCGATGATTTAATGGCCGAGATATTTAGTTTGACGAATGTGCAGCCGGTGTTGAATTAGGGTTCTATTGTTCCGATTGGCCTTGAAGTTACTTGGGTTACTTTATATGGAATAAAAAGTAGTAAAACAACAACGAGTTGTATGATGTCTTGCAAAATAGCAAAACATCCATTAGCTAAACCTAACTTAAATTCAGACGGTATCAAAAAAACATCCAATGATACTCCTAAAATAAATAGAACTAACAATACCCACCTAACCCAATTATTACTTCTTCTTATCAAGTAAGCAGCGCCAATTAATAATGAAATTGTAATTAGTGTAGCTATCATGACGGGTGAAGACTTACGATCGCTAAATAAAAAATAAGCAACTAACGTTAGCAATGCCGAAAGCCTGAGCAGGTTGGAAGATTTATTTGCATTAGGGTGTATGTATTTTTCCATTTAGCGTGATAAGGATAACAAATATATTAATTCACACGCGCTTATTTATCATAATCGCGCGCATTTAACGCTTTAAAAGCCTGTAAAATATTGTCAAAATATTCATTATCCCTGTGTAGTAAAAGTGTATTATAAATTCTAACGCCTTCAACAAGGGCAAGTTCATCTTCTTTTATAATACTGCCGTCACTATATTTCCAGAACCATAAATCAAATTTTCGTTTACGTGCCAACTGCCTATTGTCTACACTATCGCAAAT
>JABDCF010000060.1 GCA_013288235.1 Bacteroidota bacterium
CATGCTTATTTTCAAAACTTTAATAGATTTGGGTATTATAAAAGCTATAAGCCGCTCTCAATCACCCATTAAAAGATCATGAAAAGAAAATTACAACCAACTCATTTTATTTTTATCGCGCTTATTTTATTAAGCTTTGGTATTGCAAATGCTCAAACTAAAGCGCCCTATTCAGCGAAAAATAAAACGGTAAAGGTTTATTTAACCGCCAAAGGCACCGATAATAAACTTACACAAACCGAAACACTACATTTTACCGATAAACCGCAGCCCGTTGAAACAGAGGTGGCTGTATTTGTTGACCCTTCGAAAACGTTTCAAACAATGCTGGGCATAGGTGGCGCCTTAACTGACGCAGCTGCCGAAACTTTTTACAAGCTGCCAAAGGATAAGCAAAGAGAGCTGCTGACCGCTTACTATGATAAGGATAAAGGAATAGGTTATACACTGGGACGCACCAATATTCAGAGCTGCGATTTTTCGAGTAGCAGCTACAGTTACGTTAAGGATGGCGATGCAGCTTTAAAAAGTTTTGATATAAGCCATGATAAACAATACCGCATACCATTTATAAAAGAAGTTACAGCCGCTGCGGGTGGTAAATTAACTTTGTTTGTTTCGCCATGGAGCCCGCCGGCATGGATGAAAACAAATAACAATGTATTGCATGGCGGCAAACTAAAACATGAATACGACCAACCCTGGGCGAATTTTTATGTGAAATTTATTAATGCCTACGAAAAAGCGGGTATACCTGTTTGGGGGCTTACGGTACAAAATGAGCCTATGGCTACCCAAACATGGGAATCGTGCCTGTATACGGCAGAAGATGAACGTGATTTTATAAAGAATTTTTTAGGGCCAACGCTAACAAAAGCCGGGCTTGCGGGTAAAAAACTGATTGCCTGGGATCATAATCGCGACCTGATGTATCAGCGGGCCAGCACTATTTTGGAAGATCCGGCTGCTGCCAAATATGTTTGGGGCATAGGTTTTCATTGATACGAAACGTGGACAGGTGCAGGCATGAACTTTGAGAACGAGCGGCGTGTAGCTGAAACCTTTCCGAACAAACATTTGATCTTCACTGAAGGCTGTCCCGAACAATTTGATATTAAAAAAATAGGCGACTGGTCGCTCGGCGAAAAATACGGTACATCAATGATCAACGATTTTAATGCAGGTACTGTTGCCTGGACCGACTGGAATGTGTTGCTTGATGAACAAGGCGGGCCTAACCACGTTGGTAATTTTTGTTTTGCACCTATCCATGCCGATACAAAGAGTGGAAACCTGATGTACACCAATTCATACTATTATATTGGCCATTTCTCAAAATTCATTCACCCGGGAGCAAAACGCATTATAAGCGCCGCCAGCCGTGATATGTTGCTGAGCACAGCCTTTATTAACCCGGATGGTAAAGTTGCCGTGGTTGTAATGAACAAAACCGATAAGGATATCGAATATTTCCTTTGGATAAAAGGCAAAGCTGCTAAAACAACCAGCCCTGCGCATTCAATTGAGACGCTGGTTGTTGAGTAGCGTTTGAGTTGATTGAGTTGGATTGTTAAAAATGATGCCTGGCGATGATAGTACATTGCCGGGCATCTTTGTGATCAGGTCAATTTAATTTTCTTCAAAAAATCTCATTAATATCCATTAAAAAACCCGGTAGCACATTTGAAGTTAACTCATCCCCGGCTATAAGTAATCTCGAAGGTTGGAATAGTCCGTTGTCATTGAGCGTGTATTTTAAAAATGTGCGCTCACTGGGGTGTATGATCCAATATTCTTTTACGCCGGCTTCTTCATAAACCTCGTATTTATTGCGAAGTTCTTTTTTATTATTACCCGGAGAAAGTATTTCGACCACTATATCCGGCGCGCCTATGCAACCGCGATCATCTAACTTTGATAGGTCGCAAACCACGCATATGTCTGGTTGTACAACTGTATAAATAGCGTTGTCTTCGTTTGACGACCGGGGCAACCGTACATCAAAGGGCGCAGCATATACTTTACACGTTTTACCTTTTAGAAAATTTGCAAGTTTAACTGTCATGGAAATAGATATTTCCTGATGCGAGCGACTTGGTGCCGGGCTCATAGTAAATATTTTGCCCTTAATCAGTTCCAGCCGTTCATCAAACTGCCATTTAAAATAGTCGGCATAGGTATATGTTTTCGAGAAATCGAGATCAGACAGTTCCATACTTTAATTTTTCAAGCAGAATATTATTACAATAATAACAAAATGCCTTCACTTTTTAAAAGTGTGCACTGTTACAATTGCCCAAAAAGAGAAATGAAGGGCTATCATTGTTGATATCCAATGAAATCTAATGCCTGAAAGTTGCTAAAGTTCAATGGTTTTACTATCCCCAAAAACAACTTTAGCATTAGCGTTTGCGGGCTTTGTATCCCACAAACATTCTCTAACCGTCATTTTCAAAGCCGCAGGATCAATCGAAATTAGCTGGAATGACAATTTGGTTTCATCCTTTGATGAGTATTTACCTTTCATGGGCGAATCAACCCTGAAAACCGGTAACGAAACGTCATTATCAGGTCCTTTGTAAATATAAAACTCGTTCCAGTTGCTATTGCCATGAAAATAGGCCTTTATGTTTGGATGAACCTTTAAAAACTTTACCCAGCCGCGTTGCTCAATATCGGTTGAGCCATCATCGCCAGCGGCTGCATTCCCTTCTTTATAATATTCAGCCGTAAGATTTTCAAATTTATTTGCTTTGGTCATATTATGGGGCGGCAATGGGTTTGTAAAGTGCTTGGCCTCGCAGGTAGGCTGGTCGTGGCATACAACAATAACCGGGGTGGTATTTGCTACTGTAGCAAGGTCTTTTTCCATCCAAATCCTTTCGGCCGAATCAGGCCAAAGCGTAATAAACATAAAGTGGATGCCTTTTATATTTCGCGAGTAATTTATCTTATCGGTAGCATAGTTATATTGTTCATTCGTCATGGGTGTTGCCGGCTTCACCATCATGTTATAAATTTTAACCATTGATGTTGGGTCAGTAAGCGGCTTCATCGGTTTATAGTAACCAATAGCATTTGAAATATCGTGATTGCCCGGCACTACGAGGAATTGTATAGGCTTATCCTGATGATCTTTTAGTTTTACACCGCCAAAGTAATCCGTCTCAAATTGTGCCCATGATGCTGCGGCGCTTTGCAGGGGTATTTCCATCCGGTTGGCAATGTCCCCTCCTTCTATTAAATAATCGATGGCATTTATTTTTTTACCTGCATTTACGCCGCTGTCGGCAGGGAAAGATAACGTCGGCAAACTATTCATCCGGCCAATCATGGCGGTATTCACAATGTGCGAATTTACATTAGTATCACCCCTGAATGCTTTCCGGGTAATCGCATAATGCGCATCCGAGGTAAATATCATCTCAATCGTTTGATCCTTTGTATTATTTATATCCTGGCAAAATGCAGTACAGGGCAATATTGCGATAAGCGTAAGGAGTAAGGCAAAACTGTAGACGGTTATGGTCGATTTTTTTGTGGTGGCGGTGTTTTTGGACGATTTAAAATGCATAAAGTGTTTTGTTGGACAGAAAGAAAACTTTTCCGCAAAAGTATCGGTGCCGGAACAGATTCATATTAAGCGAGCATTAACAAAAGATAAACAAATCATCGAACCGTTGCCAGTATATCACATTCTTAATTTGCTAAGCAGAAATACCGAATATTAGCGCAAAAATATTTTAACTTTGATATAAGAAACTAAATTTTGCTTATGGGCAAGTTTTTTAACGAGATACTCGATCAGCACAAAAGTTTTATTGAAAAACAAAAGATGTTTTTTGTTGCTTCGGCGCCGCTAAGCGCCGAAGGCCATGTTAACCTTTCGCCAAAAGGGATGGATTGTTTCAGGATATTTGACAACAACCGGGTGGCCTATATGGATATTATTGGCAGCGGTAACGAGACATCGGCACATATCCTTGAGAATGGCCGCATAACCTTTATGTTTTGCGCATATGATGGGCCACCGCTTATCCTGAGATTGTATGGAAAAGGCTATACCGTAACACCGGGCGATGAGGAATGGGAAAGTTTGGCCCTCAATTTTAACCTCGTGATGTCGACCCGGCAAATTATTGTAGCTGATATTGATATGGTGCAAACCTCCTGCGGATATGCAGTTCCTTACTACACTTATGAAGGAGAAAGAGATATTATGCCCAAATGGGCCGCAAATAAAGGTGAAGGAGGCCTTGAACTATATAAGGCCGAAAAGAATATGGTAAGCATTGATGGCTTGCCAACGGCGTTAGTTGTTGGTAGAGTTGATTAATTGCTCATAGTCCATGGCAAAAAGGATTGAGTACTGCCTGCAGAAACATTACTTATCTATAACCCAACCGAAAACCCACCCATTCCTTTACCTGTCATCATTACAAAACCTTCGGCGGCTTTTACGCCCAGCTCCCTGCCCCTGAAATCTTCCATCGAGGTATGCCCGCAGCCATAAATACCCGGTGGGTCCTGGCTGGTATGGCAGTAAACCGATTTTCTCTTTTGTTCCTGCGTATCGGTAATATCAACAAAATCGGTAGGGCGAAAACCCATAGTTTGTTCACCAGCACAAACTTCAAAAAAGTACAAAGAAAACTTTTTTTCCGAACGCACCCAGGTTTGTATGGTCAGCAAACTGGCGCACTGGTGGTCTTTATGCGAATCGATTGGCCAATGGGTAAACACGATATCGGGCTTTTCATCAGCTATCAAATTTTGAAGGTGTTTTAGCGTATCGTTGCTAACTACCGTATCGCCGTCTATTTGCCCGGCGAAAACTGGTTTGGCGTTTAATATTTTGCAGGCATTAATAGCTTCCTGTTTGCGTATGCGGGCGGCATCGTTGTGGCTTGTGCCTTCTATCCCGGCTTCTCCGGTTGTTAAATAAATGATGGTTACCTCATGCCCTAAATTGTTGAGTTTAGCCAGCGTACCGCCGCAGCCGCTTTCAGGATCATCGGGATGGCCGCCAACGCATACGATCTTTTTCTTATCAGACGATTTTGTTGGCTTTGCACTTAAAATTGAGGGTAAAGTAAGCAGGCTTGCACCTGCTGCGGTAGTCTTAACAAAATTTCGGCGGGAAAAGTTCATTAGCTAATCTAAGTTCGTTGTGAGCTTTCTTTTCATCGATAGAGTTGTGCAAAATTCAAAGACCTGCCATAATTATTTAAATGCTCTAAAGCGATCCCTATATACTCCTCTTTGATTATATTTTTCTTTCGTTCATTCCATGATTGAATTTTGGCCAATAATTCCGGCTTGGTTAAATTTGCATTAATCGAAAGAAGATAATGTATAGAGGCCAGGATTTCAAGAGAAAGGGTCGATTCAAAACCGTCGATAACTATAAAAAGATCCTCAAGACGTTGCATTTGATCCGGTGATAGCGATATCTTGATGTATCGCTCAACCTCATCAAATTTTCCCCAGTTAAGCTTCAACGGCTCAAATGGCCTGGCATTCATTTGCTCAAGCCCATTTAAATATTTGCCGTTTAGCGCATATAACACTTTTTCAACTGCTTGCGCGTATGGACCATAGGTATATGGCACAAATTGCAATTTTAAATTCTCACCGATCTGTTGCAAAAAATAGGCAAGTTTATTAGCTGCAAAAATGCTTGCTGTCTCACCCAGGCGCTCATACCTAAATAAAGCATAAAGAAGCATCGCCCTGGCTGGAGTTAGCTCAACTTCTTTTTTGGATACTTCTTTTTGAAGAATCTCTTTTACAGCATCATTGGGTTCAAATATTGTTATGTCGACCCCTTCCAGAGATCCTAAATATTTGTCCATCATCGGCTTAACTTTGTCCCATTTAAGGCCACCATATCCACAACCTAATGGTGGTATCGCAATGCTTTTAATTTGATGTTCCGGTATTATTACAGCTAACTCCTTCAACCCCTCTTCAATAAATCTATACTGTGATTTTCTAAACCATTCTGTTTTAGTTGGAAAGTTGATAATAAGCTTATCTCCCTCAAAAGTGTGTTCTTTTACCACAAGCATTTTTCCTATGGTCACCAATCCTTTTTTACAGGCATCAGCATATACTTTAAAATTATGAGGAAATTGCTCTTTAAATTGTAAAGCTATACCCTTACCCATAACGCCAACAGTATTCACCGTGTTAACGAGTGCATCAGTTTTAGCATCCAGTAAATTGCCGATTTTATATTCCATCAGAAATAAAATTTTTGATCAGGGTTAACAAGTATATCAATATTTGAATCTAATTCTGCTAAAATTTTTTCAACGTCTTCTTTCACTTCATTATTTAGCACCACAATTTTCTTTATGTATTCAGCCGGCACATGTTCCCTAACCAAGAATTCCGCATGCTTTTTTCTAATCCTATCTTCGTCACCATCAGCATTTTCGTCTCTAAAGTCAGTAGTATGCACAGAATGCCAGTCAATATTGTTATTGATGTCGTCAAAATTACTAAAAAATTTAGTTATGGCGGCGGCGTTACCATTTGTATAACACCAGTTAAAATCATTGCAAGCCAGATCTTTAAATCGGCAACACAAATAAATGATATCTTTTTGTTGATAACTTGTAACGCCGTGGCCTGTTTTAATGTTGAATAACATCGGAGTGCGAACAGAAAAGTAAAAAGGTACATAATCATTTACATGTAATCTGGATGGCACTTAACAATTTTTGTATCCCGCTTGCTAATTACATCCTGGCTGCCTATTGAAATGTAACCAGCTGTGGTTTTATTCGCACTTTTGCAATAAAGACCATTGGATAAATCGCTTTTAAGGTTATTAATGTGAATTATGCGGAAAACCCCAAGTGTGTTTAAATTGACAGGCATAAGGTTATAATGGATTTATCAAATCTAATGTTTAAAAATTGCATTCCAATATTAAGTAAACCTTAGTAAATTACTGATAAAAGAAAGATTCGAGTTTTTCCCTTAAGTTTAAGACAACATCCAGGTTTACGACATTTTTTTGATTGTTGTAAAAGTTAAATTTTTTGAAAAATGTTGTCTTAATTGGTGAGGTGTCCATCGCCGTCCGGCAGACAATTGTAAGTGGACGCGCCACCGTTACCTCGTTTCAACTAAAACGAAAGATTCAACTTACCCTCATCAGCACACATCAGCAAATCGTCGATGGCAAACATTAATTCAAATCTGCATTCGTAATTTCCGCCACGAAAAATTTGAAAAAATCGTTAAGCGCTTGTTTTTCAATCCAATTTCACTACTTTTATTTCAAATAAACTTTATCGTGAAAAAAGTAGCCCTTATCCTAACCCTGGCGCTGATTAGTTTAAACCTGATTGCAGAAGCACCCGCGCCAAAATCCGCCATAGTGGTTGATGCTTATGTAGATGGTAATGCAATTACTAAATCTGCAGCAATAGGCGATATACTGGTTGTTAATGTAGCGCATTTAAATACGTTGCTAACTGCGCAAAACAACATAAAACAAGTAAGGCTTTTTATTGACTGTATCGAGATCGAGGGATCGGTACCTGTTGGCTGGTGCCCGCACGGTGACGGTGCCGATGTTAAATTTTTGCTTCAACGCACCGCTGACAATAATAAAACCTGGAACCTGCTGTTAGGCTATCCTGAGTTTGGCAAACAGTTTTATCATTTACCCTTGAGTATCGGTATAGGTTTGGCCGGCCAAAGCGTTCAGGCAACCAACGTCAATTCTTTTGATTTTGTGCGCATTGAAAAGGCCTGGTTTTGGGGCTGCATAATAGTGCTGCTTCTTTATTTTGGGGTATTATTGAGATATGCAAAGACGACGCCCATGCTTCGCGATGCGCCTGCTGACCTTACGCCGCTGGGCATTCCGGGTTTAGATGCAGGCAATGCACCTTTCAGCCTCGGGAAAGTGCAAATGGCTTTTTGGTTTTCTATCGTTCTGGCCTCCTACGTTTTTATATGGCTGATAACCGACAATTATGAGTTGATAACCACCGGCACCCTGGTGCTTATCGGCATAGGCGCCGCTACCGGCCTGGGTGCTGTGAGTATTAATAATAACAAGTCTGGCGGGACAATAAAGCAGGTTCAGTCTTTACAAGCCCAGCAGGCAGACCTAAGGCAAGCGACGGATTTGTTGAGAGCATCACTTCCGGCTGCGGGGATAGAGGGGAAAATAGCGTACAATAATTTTTTGGACAGCCAGCTAACAACAAAAATCAATGAACTTATAGATGGCCTGAAGATTGGTAAAGACACGTTTTTTAATGATATCCTTACCGACGAGAACGGCATCAGCTTTCACCGGCTGCAGATGGTTGTTTTTACGATGGTATTGGGCTTTGTTTTTCTTTATACAGTTTGGGCCACGCTGACTATGCCCGATTTTTCGCCAACGTTATTAACTATGCAGGGCTTAACGGCGGGAACTTACCTTGGCTTTAAAATTCCGGAGAAGCAGAGTTAATAATGTCGGGATTGTTGTGAACAACAGTATTGAATGTTGAACTCATGGTACTGTAGGTTTATCAATTGTAAAAACAATTTTTAACTTTTTACCCTCTTTACCGCCTGCGGTAGAGAGGGTCAGCAAGCGAGGCGATGCTGGGGTGAGTAAACTCTGCACCAAGCATTTACGCCAATGCCGCTCGTATAGTTTACTCACCCGGTCGTTGCTTCGCCCGACCACCCTCTCTGCAACAAGTTGCAAAGAGGGTAAAAAATATAAATGTTTGTTTATCAGATAGTTTAACTATTAATCAAACACCACCGTTTTGTTTTTATAAACAAATACTCGATCCTCAAAAACCAATTTCAGCGCTGTTGCCAGTACCGATGTTTCAATTTCTTTGCCTGCTTTTATCATGTCGGCAACCGTGTAGGAATGGTTTACCGAAATGCTCTGCTGTGCTATAATTGGGCCTTCATCAAGCTCATTGGATACAAAATGCGCGGTGGCGCCTATAAGCTTTACCCCGCGCTCAAAGGCCTGCCGATAAGGATTAGCCCCGATAAACGCCGGTAAAAATGAATGATGGATATTAATAATACGCGACGGGAATTTTGCTACCAGATCGGGCGATAATATGCGCATAAACTTCGCCAGTAAGATATAATCAGGTTCATAACTATCAATAATTGAGGTTATCTTTTCCTCAAATTCCTCTTTACTTATTTGCTCATGTGATACCAGGAAAAAAGGCACATCAAAACGTTTGCAAATGTCCTCCAGCACCGCATGGTTGCCAATAACGGCTAAAACATTTGCGCCGAGCGTGCCATAATAATTACGGATGAGTATATCAGCAAGGCAATGATACTCTTTGGTTACCATTACAACCACCCGTTTTTGCGGCAGCGGGTTAATGCTTATAACAGCATTTAAAGGAAGGACGTCCTCTAATTTTTTTTCGAGGAAAAGGCCATCGCCATCAAAAGTTACTTCTAACCGCATAAAAAAGCGATTTTGCACCTGATCTACATGCTCGCGCATCGATACGATGTTAAGTTGCTCCTTTGCCATAACTTTTGTTATGGATGCAACCAGCCCCACCTGGTCAATACACTGAATTAAAATGATCATGCTTTATTAAATGTTGCAAATTGTGTGGTTATAAGCAAAGGTGTAAAGTAATAAACGTATGTAACATTTTCAATTTAACAGTAACAAAAACACGATAACTTTAGTCATATAAAAAGAATGTTTAATTTTATGTGAGGAAAAGAAAAGAATCAAGAACCAAGCGTCAAGAACCAGGAAAAGAGTATCAGGGTAAAGATTCTATTGGAACGGTGCAAGCTTAAGTTTATATACGGTTGTATCACAGTACATGATCTGGTGTTTATCTTGGTTCCTGGTTCTTAATTCTTGACTCTTGATTGCAAACAATAACCGACAATGATCATGCGCTATTTTTTATGTTTTATATGCCCGCCACTGGCTATATTTACCACCGGTAAAATGGGTTCGTTTGTATTGAATATCATTTTAACCATCTTTTTCTGGATACCCGGCGTTATTCATGCCATATTAGTAGTCAATAAATTTTACGAAGACAGGCGCTTTCGCCGGTACATACGTGTCGCGCGCAGGCAGTACTGAAAACGGCCATTGTCACAAGTTAAGTTAGATGAAAATCATTTTTTAACTTTTCAACTTGTATTTGGTAATAAATTAACTAATAATTGATAACCTGTATCTAATAATCCCTATTTTCGATACTTGTTAATGTTGGGTGTACACCAACCGGGGATAATGCATTCAGGTAGTATTTTAATGAGGTTTTTTTTTATTTGGCTGTTAATATTTAATGGTTTTATCACACTTGCCCAAACAAAAAAGGGAGAATTAATAGCCAAATGGCAAAATGCAAAATCCCAAAAAAGCTATCCTTCAGATACAGGAAGTGTAGTATTGCTTAACAAACTTTCAGATCAATATTTATACAATCACGCCGATAGCGCATTATACTTTGCAAAACAGGCATTACAATTAGCTGTAGCTCAAAAATATATTATGGGCCAGGCTGTGTCATTAAATAATATTAGTAAAACTTACTACGTGCTGGGCGATTACGTCTCATCACTGGATGCCTCCGATAAGTCGCTGAATATCAGTAATCAGATCAAGTACAGGTCCGGGATAGCCGGCGCCTATCAAATAATGGCCCTTGTTTATCTTGCGCAGGACAAAACCGAAGATGCATTAACCAATTTCACAAGGGCCCTTAAAATATTTACGCGGTTGAATGACCTTCCACGGATAGGCAAGATTTATTTTGATATTGGCATCTGTTATGACGAGAGCGGACGATCTGAAAAGGCTTTTTACTACCTGAACAAAGCAACGGACATTGCAAACCGCCTGCACGATAATGAGCTACTGACAATGACCCTTAATCGCACCGGCGAAGCGAATTTCCATTTAAAAAACTATCAAACAGCATTAGATTACTATCAGCAGGTGGCCGGATCGCAATTTGCAAGCAATTGGGAAATTGATTTTGCTTACTCGGGAATGGCGCAAACTTATTACAAGCTTGGCGCATATGACAAGGCTGTTATAAATGCACAGAAAAGTTTAAGCCTCGCGAAAAAAGTTAAATCGGCAGGTGATGTTTTAAGGACCCTCGAAATACTTTCAGAAAGCTACGCGGCAGAGAAAGATTATAAACATGCCTATGATTATCATGTCCAATTAAAAAAATTAAACGACAGTGTTTTTAATACAGAAAAGGACCAGGAAGTTAACTACCTGCATTTAAAGCAACAGCAGGCAGACAATGTTCGGCTTAGAAACGATATTGCAGCTGAAAAGGCAAAAATTGCTTTTAACAGGAAGCTATTTATATTCAGAAATGTATTGACTGTGTGTGCAATTATTTTTGCGTTCATCATTATACGGAATACAAGGCATGCGAAAGCCTTGAACAAAGTTCTTCAACAACAGAACACTGACATTGCCCTGCAAAAGGAAGAAATATCAAAACAAAAAGAAGAATTACATGAAATAAACCATACCAAAGATCAATTATTTTCGGTGATCAGTCATGACCTCCGGAGCCCGTTTGCCGCCATACTCCAAACAATGGACCTGGTCAGATCTGGCGATATTCCTGCTGACGAGCAGGCTATTGTGCTCAATAATTTTTATCAGCAGGTAAGCATGGTTACCTTAATGGTGAACAATTTGTTGATTTGGGCAAACAGCCAGCAAGCGGGGATTAAAAGTAGTTTAATTGCCCTTAATATTACCAATGCGGTTGATGAGGTTGTGGCGGTATCAAACTTTCTTGCTAAAAATAAAAACATAACACTTTATCACCGTTATGACGGGGAGAAGCAGGTGCTGGCAGACCTTGACCACATTAAAATCATCATACAAAACCTTATTGGTAACGCTATAAAGTTTACGCCTAAAGGTGGGGCTATTGAAATATATTATACAGAGGATGAAAACTATATCGCAGTTCATGTGAAAGATAACGGGAGAGGTATTTCGTCCGAAAAAGTGGGTAAACTTTTCAAGGTTACCGGGAAAGAAATATCAGGTTATGGCACTGATAATGAAGCCGGGGCTGGTATCGGGCTGGCATTAATTAGACGATTTGTTGACACCAATGACGGAAAAATTGACGTACGAAGTAAGCCGGGCGGCGGATCAGAATTTACAGTTTATTTTAAAAGAGCATAAATTTTATATGGAACCAGAAAGCATTCCGTTTCAAATTATAAACTGGGAAAACACAGCAAAAACAACTCATCCCGGCACAACCGGCACCGCTTTTTGGCAAACGCTGCAATTTAAAGGTTTGCGCGTTAGGGTAGTTGAATACAGTAAAGGCTATCTGGCTGATCATTGGTGCCAGAAAGGGCACATAGTTTATTGCCTGGAAGGGAGCTTTACGACTGAGCTACAGGACGGTCAAAACTTTAATCTGACAGTTGGAATGAGTTACATTGTTTCCGATGATCTAAGCTCTCACAGGTCTATTACCGAAACCGGTGTAAAGTTGCTGATAATTGACGGGGACTTTTTAGCCACCAAACACGATTTATAGGATTTTACCGATTTACAGGATCAAAATGCCGAACACTATCCTTTAAGTAAGGATGTGTTTTGCCAATTCTTTTAATTAATTGGTAGCTGAATAATAAACTCCGAACCTTCGCCTTCGGCGCTGTTAACCTGTAGATTCCCTCCATGCCCCTTTACCACCATATCATAACTTAAAGATAAGCCAAGCCCTGTACCTTCGCCCGTCGGCTTTGTTGTAAAAAACGGCTGTATGATCTTATCTTTTATCGCATCAGGGATGCCAATGCCGTTATCATTTACTTTGATGATAATTTGACCGTTTTCTGTTGAGGTTGACACCGATACTTCCGGCTTGTAATCTGCGCCGGCGGTCTTCTTTTTTTGACTTACCGCATAAAACGCATTGTTAAACAGGTTTAGCATCACCCGGCCCATGTCCTGCTGTATCACGCTTATTTTTGGCAGGCCAGGGTTAAAATGGGTTATAAGTTCAGCGTTAAATGATTTGTCTTTCGCCCGCAAGCCATGATAGGAGAGGCGCAGATATTCATCAGCCAACGCATTAATATCTGTTGGCTCTTTTGTTCCGCTGCCGGTTCGCGAATGTTCAAGCATTCCTTTTACTATACCGTCGGCGCGTTTGCCGTGGTGGTTTATCTTTTCTTCGTTTTGCTGAATATCGTCTGCAATGGCTAAAGCTTCATCCACATTGCCGTTTTTTAATTCCTCTTTTAACTCATCTATCATTTCGCGGTTTACTTCCGAAAAGTTATTGACGAAATTTAACGGGTTTTGTATTTCGTGCGCTATGCCTGCCGTCAATTCACCTAAAGAGGCCATTTTTTCTGACTGGATGAGCTGAGTTTGCGTGGCTTTTAATTTAGCAAGCGCTCTTTCAAGGTCATTTCGCTGGTATTCCAGGTTATCGCGCTGCGCCGCTATTTCTTCCTTTTGCTGCATTATTTCTTCGGTGGCCAGGTGCACTTTATCCTCAAGCACGCGTTTTTCTTTTACCAGCTGAAGCGAGCGATAACGGACAAAAGCAAATACAGCGCCTGCAAACAGAGCGGCGTAAGTTATATAAGCCCACCAGGTTTGCCACCAGGGCGGGGTAATAGTAAAACTAAATTTTACAGGCCGGCTCCATACATAATTGGCATTCCTGCTGGTCACTGCAAACGTATAGTTTTCAGGCTGAAGATTCATATAATTAATAGACGATGTCTCGCTCGTTTCGTCGCTCCATTTTTTATCTACGCCAACTAATATGTACCTGTATACGGCTGTGTCGTGCGGCGTTAAATTCAGGCTGTTGTAATGAAACCGGATAAAGTTTTGATCAAACGGCACCTGTAAATTTACCGGCATATTACCGGGGCCGGTAACATGATCCCAGTTTAAACCAATTTGCGATGCATAATTTGAGTTTACCAGTTTCCTGTCCTTCAGGTAATATTTTTTTTCATTAAGTTCCCAAAGGGTGTCAGTTACGGACGCGCTAAACCTCGACTGATCAAAAAAATTCAGCTGGCGGTCACTTTCACTTATCCCGGTAATATAAGGGCTTGATTCAAAAGTATTTTTTTTCGATAGGTCCAATACCATTGTCCCCACGGCCCCCGACCAATAAAAGCCGTCCCTTGTTACCAGGTCGCCACAGTCACTAACGGGGTGCCGTTCATTTATTCCATAGGACACTACCTGCCATTTTCTTTTGGCGCTTACACCTTCAGCGGGCGGGGTAATTACGGTTACGCCGTGTTTAGTGCCTGCATAAACGCTTCCTTTATACTGAACCATCGAAAACACGTCGTTATTTATAAGCCCCTGCGCGGTAGAGAAATAAATAAGCGTTTGCTTCTTAAGGTCGGCTATGTAAATCCCGGTTTCAGTACCCATCCATATATTGCCGCTATTATCAGGTAAAAAGTGAACAATATTATGATTTCTGTTAGCTACTATATTGGTTAAAAATTGAACAGTACCGGCATCCGGATCAATGACCTCTACCTGTCCGTCAGCGGCGCTTAGCCAGATGCGGCCGCGGGCATCCATACACATAAAATAAATAAAACCATCGAGCTGCAACTCATCTTTACCAAAATGTTTAATCGTTTTGCTTTTAGGGTCATACATGTTTATTCCTCTTTCGGTTCCATCGAGGTACCAAACCCGGCCTGCCTTGTCGAACAAAATATTAGAATAGCTGCTGCTAAGGTGTGTGATCGTGTTTCTTACCGTATCCAATATTTCTAAACTGGAATCTGTTGAAATATAAAACCCTTCCTTCGTCTCTTTTATAAAATGTACTACATCGTTTGCAAGCCCCTGTTCAACCCCGAGGTGTCTTTTTGTCTTTTTTTTGCGGTCAAGAATATTCACCCCATGGTCGGTAGCCTGCCAGATCAAACCCTGCCTGTCTTCAATTAAATTGTAGGTGCTGTCTTTACCGATATGCGCTAAAATACCCTTGTTCCCGCTGATCATATTTAACCCCGAGCCCGCGCCTATCCATACCTGGCCCCTGTTATCGTGGTTGATGTCATAAACATCGTCCGAAGCTAAGCCGCTATTTTTTTTCAGATGAATAATGCTTCGCTGCAAAGGGTCTATAATTCCTATTCCATTTGCCCCTGTTGCTATCCAAATCCTGCCTTTACCGTCCTGCGATAAACTTATCACATACATCCGCGGAGCAGCAGATTGCAGTTCCCTAATGGTTTGAATGGAATCTTTTTGAAGATCTATTACATTGACCAGCCCTCCATATATCCCTATCCATAAACGGCCAATACTATCACAAAAGATATTGTTTATACGGTCTGAACTTAAGCCATGCGCCTGGTCAAGGTGTTTAATTTTTTTATTTTTGAGGTCCAGAATATTTAGCCCACCACCACCCTGACTTATCCAGATATTTCCGCTTTTATCGGTCAGCAGTCCTACCGTCCTGTTGGAAGTGAACAGACCGTGTGCCTGATCCAGTGTTTTAACTGTTTGTACTTTCGGGTCGATGATTTTAACAACACCGGAATCTGAAGTTGCCCACACTCTTTGCTGCTGGTCCAGCATTAAACGGTGAAGGCCGTCAAGGCCCTGGCGGGCCATAGATTTTTTTAATATTCCTCCTTTGGGGTCGAGTATTTCTAAGGGGCCAAAGCTATCTGTCATCCAGATGTTGCCCAGGTTATCCTGCAGCATGCCGTAACAATTATTGCTATCGGGGTTTGATAAAAATAATAAAAGATTTTCCCCGTCGAAACGGTAAATGCCCCTGCTACAGGCAATCCACAAAAAACCGTCCCTGTCCTGCAATAAAGCGGAGATCGCTATTCCCGGATTCTGTTGGTCTTCTCCAAACCCCAAAAGGTATAAATTGCCGCCCTTAAATTGAAGTTTCGCACCTTTTATCAGTTTGGGCTGGGGCAGGATATAGGTTTTAAACTTTAGCGGATGTGATGGCAGCTTATCGATATCCAGGTCCCTTTCGGGAAGTGTGCCGGGGTTAAATTTTGTTTCCTCAACCGGGTATGCAAAAGGCTTTGCGCCGGTAGTATCGTAAGCTTGTTCAGGAAGTTTGTCCCAGTTTACATTTGTTACCCGGGGGCTTACCGCCACCGCCTTAACCTCCGCCCAAATGGTTTTTTTAGGCTTGCTGAATTTTAGTGGTTGTACAACTGGTTGCGCGTCATCAGCAGGTACCGGCGGCACGTTATTACCGGGCGCATTATTGCAGGAGGCAAAAGCGATGCCCGCTGCGAAAAAGGGCAATGCATAAAAGCAAGTTTTAATGTTAAACATCCTTTTAGATTTTAATTTTTAACCGGGTAACGAAATAATAAACTCAGCGCCTTCACCCTCAATACTGTTAACCTGTATTGTCCCGCTATGCCCCTTCACCACCATATCATAAGTTAATGAAAGGCCCAGGCCTGTGCCTTCGCCAGTGGGTTTGGTGGTAAAAAATGGCTGCATGATCTTATCTTTTATAGCATCGGGGATACCAACGCCGTTATCTTTTACTTTGATGATGACATGTCCGTTTTCGGTTGAAGTACTTACTGTAACTTCGGGCTTATAATCTGCACCCGCTGTTGTCTTCTTTTGATTTACTGCATAAAAAGCATTGTTAAATAGGTTTAGCAATACCCGACCGATATCCTGCTGAACGACATTTATTTTTGGCAATGTAGGGTCGAAACCGGCTATAAGTTCTGCACTGAATCCAGTGTCCTTTCCCAGCATACCGTGATACGAAAGGCGCAGGTATTCGTCAGCCAAAGCATTTATATCTGTCGGCTCTTTTTTGCTGCTGCTGCTTTGCGAATGCTGCAGCATTCCTTTTACTATGGCCCCGGCACGTTTGCCATGCATATTTATCTTTTTTTCGTTTTCACCGATGTCAAACGCTATGGCTTTTACTTCTTCCAGGTCGCCTTTTTCAATTTCCAGCTGCAGTTCATCTATCAACTCTGTATTTACTTCCGAAAAATTATTTACAAAGTTCAAGGGATTCTGTATCTCGTGGGCAATTCCTGCAGTGAGTTCACCCAGCGATGCCATTTTTTCGGATTGGATGAGCTGGGTTTGGGTGGATTTCAAGTCTTCAAGGGCTGTCCTTAATTCAGCTGTCTGGCGGTTTACTTCCGCCTCGAGTATTTGCTGCCGGTTTAAAGCTTCCAGTTTTTTTTCTTCCGAAAGTTTTACTACCTGTGCGGCATTCAAACGTACTTCGGCAATGATCTCTTTAAACCGCAGCGCCACATAAACCATCATGGATAATGGCAGCGAGAGCGAAAAACCAGTCATTGCATAATAATAAGAATCGGGGTTATGGTCAGCTGTGTTTGAGATCGACAAAACCTGCGCAAAGGCCCACAAAACCATACCTAATGAAACAAGCAGGCCGGTTACGATAGCCCATTGTGCACCGCGCAGGTTTTTCCATGATGAAATAATGTAGTAAATACAAATTATAACAACGCCTATAGCAAAGATGCCGGATAATAGTACATTCAATGTTACAGGTGCGAAATAACCTGCGATTGAAAAAATAAATATTACCCACAAAAATAATTTAAGCGCCCCGGTTACCCTGCGCTTAAAAATGCCCGCAATAATAAGTGGTACTGTGATAAATATAACGCTGCTTACAACGTTTTCAAAAAAGTTAAACCAATAATACCAGGTGTACGACAAACCGTACAAATGTGTCGCCATTACGAAAATAAACGTAAGCGCATATGAACTGGAACAAGCTGCGATAAGCAAGATATTTCGGTCTGCCCGGTTTTGAAGTGCCAGCAGCCAGAATAGCACGCTCAGTATTGTACATACCGAAACCCAAATCACATTATAAGTATTTAGTGTTAACCCATAATTATAAATAAGCTGGTCGTGTTTCGACGTGTTAAGACTTATTAAAAACCTGCGCGGGAAATCTTCAGACATTAGCCGCCGCGGGGGAAAAGGCGATACATAATCAACGAAATGAATGGCCAGGGTGTGAACGCGCCCGGCATTCAGGTCCACCGGTATGGGTAATGCCTGTATGGTACGGCTTTCGCGAAATGTAGCACGGCTTTGGCCTGCCTTGCCGTTTTGATACACCAATTTACCATCGATATAAATATCGGCAGCGCCCCATGAAAAATAGCCGAGGCCAAAATGCTCCTGGCCAAACGCGCTGTCTATCTTTACTTTTAGCCGGAACCAGCATTCCACGCGCCCGCTTTTATCGGCATAATCTGCCGAAAGTCCGCCGGGCGCCAACTTTTTCCAGGCCGATATATCGGCGTTGGACGCCGCCAAGGTTGTATCATTTCCGGCCTTAAATAACCATTGGCCGGCATCACCCAATTGTAATGCGGTGTTGGATCCGGCAAAGGTATCCGGTTTAACAATAAGCACACTTTCCTGCGCATTGCAAACACCCGCCCACAAGAAGAAAAACAAAAAAATGGTTTTATAAATTTTCATAGGGCTAATCAATCTATAGGCATATGTACACTAAATTCAGACCCGGTGCCTTCGTTGCTCGTCACTGTTATTTGTCCGCCATGCCCTTTTACCACAATATCATAACTTAACGACAAACCTAACCCTGTACCTTCGCCAGTTGGTTTGGTGGTAAAAAACGGCTGCATAATCTTATCTTTTATCGCATTTGGTATTCCGCTGCCGTTATCTTTTACTTTGATGATTACCTGCCCGTTTTCGGTGGAGGTTGACACTGATACTTCCGGTTTATAATCTTCAGTGGCTGTTTTCGCTTTTTGGTTCACTGCGTAAAAAGCATTGTTAAACAGGTTAAGCATAACCCTCCCCATATCCTGCTGCGATACGTTTACTTTAGGCAAGGAAGGGTCAAAATAGGTGATCATCCCGGCACTGAACGATTTATCCTTTGCCCGCAAGCCGTGGAAGGACAGTTTTAAAAATTCATCGCAAAGCACATTCATGTCCGTTAATTGTTTTTCGCCGGTATTGGTGCGGCTGTGTTCCAGCATGCCTTTTACTATTGCGCCTGCACGTTTGCCATGCATATTTATCTTTTTCTCGTTTTCACCAATGTCAAAAGCAATAGCTTTTACCTCTTCCAGGTCGCCTCTCTCAATTTCCAGCTGCAACTCATCTATCAATTCTGCATTTACTTCCGAAAAATTATTGACAAAATTCAGCGGGTTTTGTATCTCGTGGGCTATACCTGCGGTTAGCTCGCCCAGCGATGCCATTTTTTCGGATTGAATCAGCTGGGCTTGCGTTGATTTGAGGTTATCGAGCGTATTTTCCAACACTTTGTTTGCTTTTTGTTTTTGCCGGTTATTCCGATAAAATATCCCTGCCAGCAGCATAAATACACCGATGCCTGCCAGCAATACATATGTCCGTATCCTGGTTTGCGAGGCTGCCCTTTCTTTTTCAAGTTGCTGTGAGCGGAGCTGTGCCCTGAAGGATAATTTCTGAAAATCGGCTAAGCTTTTAACGTTGGCTTCATATTTTTTATCTCTGGCCGCTAAAGTAAGGCCCTGGTATTTGTAGGCGCTATCGGTATTCCCAATAAGTTTGTAGCTCTCGTAAAGGCCCTCATAAGCCTCGTCCAGGTCGGCACGGCCCATGGCATGCACGATTTCCAGTCTTTTCCTGGCGTAATACAGGCTTGAGTCCTTTTGTTTTTTAACAAGGTAGTAATTTATCAGGGGAGCATAATTATAATCTGCTAATGAAAAAGTTTTTTGTTGCAAACTCACATTTAATCCCTCGTGAAAATATTGGACTGCCAAATCGCTGTTACCTTTGGTTAAATATATATGGCCTATGGCCCCGTAAAGACCACCCAGGTATTTTTTATAGCCGGTTTGTTTGAATATCTGCTCAGCATTTTGTAGTGATACCAGGGCAGAATCTAACTTGTTGATCTCCATGTAGGCCACCCCGATGTTCATATCCGCTATGGCTTCGAAAGTGCGGTTGCCGGCTTCCTTTGCAAGTGTTCTGCTAATTTTTATCTGAGCTATTGGCTGGTCAAAATCGCCGGTTGTCGCCAACAGTATGGAGTAAAAGAGATGGATTGCCGCGAGGATAGTGAGCCGGTTTTTTTCCGGGGTGGAGTATTGAATCCAGGGCCAGTTTGGGTTCCATACGGTACCTTCTTTTGCAGGATCTTCAGCAAATTTTAGCGCTCGCTGAAAACAGCCAAGTGATTCAGCATACTTTCCCTTGAATGTCAGTACATAACCTACACGCGCCAACGTTGCAGCTTCATTGACACCCTGATTATTTTTCCTGGCCAACAAAAGTGCCTGGTTAAGATAAGTAAGAGACGAGTCCCCATTAATTTCAGCATAATATTCGCCAATGCCGTTCAATGCGGAATAGCGCGTGGAATCGGCGTTGGCGGTCTTTAAAACCTTCCTTAAGCTGTCGGGATATTGCTGCTGTGCCCACCCCAAAATGGGGACAAGCACGAAGAGTAGTATTTTGAGGTATTTTCTCATTTCGTTAGTTTAATTTATTTTATCGGTAGCGAAATTGTGAACTCCTGTCCGTGACAAATTACTATCCGGGGTCAATTGTTACTTCATGAAAGGGCACGATTGCAATAAATTGCTTTAAGTAAGTACTTTATATCGTAATAAACAAATTAAGCAGATGAAAATATCGCGGATAAAATGCAAGCAACCGCGATGGGATTGCCTGCGTATATATATCATTATGGAAAAACCTTTCCTTAGGTGCGGTAAATGCGGGGCAGTATTTCACTTTTCAATTAAAAAGAATTGGTTATTGCGGAATGTGTTGTTCTTTCTGCCTATTAAATTATACTTCTGTGCAAAATGTTTAAAAACGCGTTATTTGTGGGTAACTGATAAGCAGGCGCATAAATATCACCGGGTGTAAGTTAATTTCGTTAACCTAATGATCTTAACCTAATAGCGCAAAGGCTTATTACTTCTAACACATGTCAATTTAACTATCACCGGCACTAAAGTGTTGCAGCGGACGCCCATAAAAACACAGCGCCCCTATGGTATAAACCATAAGGGCGCTGAAAGGTATTTATTACGATATTTTATTTTCTAATTCTTTTTCAATATCAAATAATTATAAGCCTGTAATGAAACCTGGGTACCGAGGGTGACACTGGCGCCGGTTAAACCATTTATCCATGTGGTGTTTTGCAGTGTTGCCGGCACGGTAAAGTTCTCTGCGCTGTTTTTGGCATTATCCAAAATCAAAACATCATCAGTGCCTGATACTTTTTCAAAAGCGACAATATTAGGGTCGTTATAAGTGGTTAAGGCTCCGGTTTTAATGGCCTCATGTGCATTTCTGAAGGCTATGATCTGTTTATAGGCGGCCACCAGGTCAGGATTGGCGGTATAGTCTACAGGCACATTGGTAAAAATACTTATCGCGTTGGGGTAACCTACTTCCTGGCTATCATATATCAATGGGACACCATCCATATAGGCAGCCATTACAAATGCAGCGAGCGCGCCCTGTTTGCCATTATAAACGGTAAGCGTGCTTCCGTCAGACGATGCGTCATCATGGTTTGTAGTAAACCTTAATTTAATGCCCGGCGACGGGATTGAATTGTTTTCGCTTGTATTTGTAGTGAATATCGAACTCGGGCTTTGCGAACCTGCAAATATGCCTTTGAGCGTGCTGTAATAAGCAAAGCCAAAGCTTAGCTGAAACCCTGAGGTTATTTCAGCAGCAGATGTGCCTTCGGCTAAGTAGATGAGCTTATGGGTTTTTATGTTGCTGAGGGTATCAAGTGACTGCGCCCAGAAATCAGCCGGCACATTGTCGGCAAAATCACAGCGGTAACCATCGATGTTAGCGGTAAATATCCAGTATTTCATGGCCCGGATCATAGCGGTACGCATAGCGGTATTGTTAAAATTTAATGCAGCCACATCGGTATAATTTGTATTTGGGGGACTGATGATGGCGCCCGAAGAATTTTGCATATACCATGATGGGTTTGCCGTTATCCAGACATTATCCCACGAGGTATCATTAGCTACCCAATCCATCAAAACCGCCATACCGAGGCTATGCGCAGCAGCAACAAGGTTTTGCAGGTCGGTCACCGTGCCGAAATTAGGGTTGACCGCATTGTAATTTTGAACACAATACGGCGAGTTGATACTTTTAAGCTTGCCCACAGGGTAAGTTGGCATCAGCCATATTACGTTTACGCCAAGCGCTTTGATGGAATCAAGCCGGGCCATTACCCCCTGGAATGTAGCCGGGGTGTAAGTTTGCATATTCACCTCGTACATCACAATATCCTTTGTGGCAGGTACGCCGGTATATGGTGTGCCGAATTGCGCCGGATCGTGATAGGTAGCTGTTGTGTCTTTTTGCACAGGTACCGGCGTTGGGGTAACGCTATGTTTGCTGCAGCCGGATAATGATCCGGCAAGCATCATGATAATTGCTAAACTGTTCATCTGAAATTTTGTTCTGTTAATGTTCATGTTCACTTTTCCCTTCATACTTTTTTAATAATTTATTTGAATGTCTTCCTTGCTGTTGCTTATAACGGCCTGTTTAATTAAACAATTCTCAACCTGGTAAGTTCTATCCTGCAAATCATCGTTAATTCCTGATCCGAGGAAAGAAAATTCACTGTCTTCAAGTTTGATCTTATCACTGCCAGCCTGGATTGTACTTACCTGGCTAAATCCGTGTAAGATAAGCTTAATGTATTTGAAATGGCTGCTATAATTTCCTTCGGGAGGCCCGAATGTAATGACCTGCTTTGCAGGGTCAAAAGTAATTGTCCGTTTATAAAAGGCGCCCTTTTTGTAATCGAAGCTTTTGCCGTCATCTTCGTAATAAACAAAGTGGTTTATTTCGTTGCCATTATAAATATGCATATAAAGCGTATCCGTTGGCAGCTCGGCAGTGGTTTGAACTAACGACTGCATAGGGATAATGCTTCCGCCTTTAACATATACCGGCAGCTTGTTGATCTTTAAAGGAATTATCTTTTCCTGTCCGCCATTTTCTTTTTCGCCGGTGTACAAATCGTACCATGTGCCTTCCGGGAAATATATCTTGCCAAAACCCTTATTGCTTTCAAATGGCGCTACCATAAACGCGTCGCCAAACTCATATTGGTTTTGATATTCGGCCGATAGCACTTTTTGGTCAAACGTATAATTTATGGCTAACGACCGCATTACCGGCAAACCGTTTTGGGTTGACCCGTAAAAGGTTGAGTACAGGTAGGGCATCAATTTATAACGCAGGCTGATGTAATTTCTTGCAATTTCAAGCACATCCTTACCAAATGTCCACGGCTCGGCCAATTTACTGTCATTGGCGCTATGGTTGCGATAGTATGGGATAAAAGCGCCAAGCTGCATCCATTTGGCATACAAAGGTATAGATGGGTTACCTGTAAAGCCGCCAATATCCATCCCGCTAAAGGAAACGCCGCTTAGACCGAGGCTGCTTAATAAACGCACGCCAAGCAGCATATGGTCGTCTTCGGCGCGGTTATCACCCGTCCATAAGGCCGAGTACCGCTGCAAACCGGCATAGCCTGAACGTGATAGCACAAACGGGCGTTCGTTAAAATGCTCCAATGCACCGTCGTAGCTGGCGCGCGCCATTTGCAGGCCGTAAACATTATGGGCTTTGAGGTGCGTGGTTGGCCTGCCATCGAAATCAAACAAAATATTATCAGGCGCTTTTTGGCCCCAGGTCGAAAACTCGTTCATATCGTTCCAAATGCCGCTTACGCCTGCATCTGCAAAAAACTTAACCTGTTTATGCCACCAGTCGCGGCCTTTCTGGCTGGTAAAATCGGTAAAATTACACCAGCCCGGCCAAACTTCGCCAGTATAAGGCTGCCCATCCGGATATTTGATGTACACATCATCTTTCAATCCGTCTTCATAAGCTTTTGCACCTTGTTCAACCTTAATTCCGGGATCAACAATAACAGTGGTTTTGAAGCCAAGCTTATTAAGTTCTGCATTCATAGCCGATGGATCCGGGAAACGGTTCTTGTTCCAGGTAAACAACTGGTATTTATCCATGTAATGGATATCAAGCGTTATCCCATCAGCCGGGATGTGATTTTCGCGTAGCGTATGCGCTATCCGCATAACTTCCGATTCGGGATAATAGCTGTACCTGTTTTGTTGATAGCCAAGCGACCACAGCGGCGGCAATGGCATACGGCCTGTTAAATACGTGTACGAGGTAATAATATCCGCCAGGCGTTTATGGTAAATAAAATAATAATCCATTTCGCCGCCACGCGCGCCGAAAGATGAGAAGCGGTTATTGCTGGCGCCAAAGTTAAAATCGCTCTGATAGGTATTATCAAGGAATATCCCGTAGTTAATGCGGTGATGGATACCGATATAAAAAGGTATGGTAGCGTACAAAGGATCGAGGCTGGTGCTATAGCCATATACGTCCGAATTCCAATTGGTGTAGCCGCTGCCTTTCCTGTCAAGGTTGCCTGTTTTCTCGCCTAAGCCTATAAAATGTTCGTTATCCTGTAGCTTTTTATAGGTGGTAACCGACTGCCCTACCCATGAAGTGGTCAACCCTTTTTCATCTTCATTGATAAGGTCGCCGCCTGGCGTATAAAATGCAACAGAAAATGGATTTTTTTGAATGACCGCTTTCAGCGAGTCGGTGGCAATAGTAATTTCATTTTCAGTTTGGCTGATGTTTGCTTTGGTATCGATGGGTTTACCAATAACTGCGTATGAAAAATCGCGCTTAAAAGGCTTATTGTCTATCCTCACCCTGATAATCGATGGGGTGTAAACAGTTATTTCTGCGTAAGCATTACTGGTTTTAATGCTGATCTTCTGCTGCTCAATTTTAACAGAAACTATGGGGCCGATGGTGGTTACAGGGCTATCCTGGCTAAAACTTTGCTGCACGTTTATAAAAAAAGTAAATAGTATAAAAACAAAATATTTATTCTTCATTGGGATAGTATAGAAGCGGCAGGCAGTTTTTATGGCTGCCTGCCGCTCTCTTTTTTAGCTGGTTAATTGGGGGTTACCGTATACAGGTAGCCTTTTTGTATTGTCTGGGTCATATCCATAGTAATGGTATAAGTACCGGCAGTAGTAATATTAATGGAATTAGGGTTGTTATAAACCATAGTACCGGTTAAAGCATTGGGGTTTGTAGGCCCGTAGTTAATAGTCCATCCATCATTAGCCCTGAATTTTAGGGCGCCTGCAGTAAGTGGGGTGGTAATTGTCCACAACCCTGTGGAAGTACTATAGGTCATTGGGGTTGAACTGTTCCACTGGCCTGCTGTTGCCGTCCCTATTATGCCAAATGTTTGTATATACTGTGCGCTGTAGGTTAAAGCTACTACATTGGCGTCCAATAAATACACACCTGCCGGGCTGTAGCCTATTCCCCCCGCGTTTCCGTTTGTAGTTAGGGTGCCATTCCCGCCATCGCCGTAATTGATATGGTTATAATCAGGCGCTGATGTAAACTTAAAGTTGCCCGCAGCGCTAAAATAAGCGAAGCCCTCATAGGTAGTGCCGGGCGTAACCGATGGGATGATCGGCGCAGCGGCCGGGTTATACCCTTCGTATGAGCCAGGCAGCCATAACTGGTCGAGCTGGAGCGTGGTTACTGAGATAGGCACTACCTTTGAATACACGGTATCGGCGCCATATATAGCTGTCCCCACCCGCATTTCTAACGATGTAGCTGCATTTGCTGCCAGGTTTAGCGGCTTAAACACCATCGCATTAAGCGTATTATAGCTTAGCGACAATGTGTTAGCTGATGTTACGTTTCCGAGTGTAGCAAAGGTTTTGAAATTCTTTCCCACGGAATCGACCTGCACAAAATAACTAACCACAGCGGATACCCCATAGTTAGGATTTTTCCAGTTGATTGTTAATACTTGCGCTGAATCGGCTACTGTTACATCAATTGATGTTCCGCTTGATGGACTTGTTATAACAGCCGGCTGAATATTGGTAGCAACAGTGGTCAGCGGCGTTTTTTTACAGGCGGCAAAAAGTCCGAATGCAGCCGCCATTATAATGATTAATGTTTTTTTCATGGTTTTGATTTTTATTGTCCGTAGCCCGGGTTTTGTTTCAGGTTACTGTTCAGTTGAAGGTCGGATGCCGGCAGCGGGAATATATTTAAATGCGAATCGGTAGCTGTACCTGCCTTCACATTTCCTTTCCAATCCCACAAATAAGTGCCCCCTGTGAAAAGCCCGAACCTGATCAGGTCGGTCCTTCTGAAGCCCTCCCAATACAATTCACGACCACGTTCATCTATCATAAAATCAAGCGTCAGCTGTCCGGATGTAATATCGCCTGCCGCACCGCCATAAGCCCTTTCGCGTATTTTGTTTACAAGGTTAAGCGCTGTAGCGGCATTGCCGCCGGCGCCACCCCGCAATACGGCCTCCGCATAGTTCAGGTAAATCTCAGAAAGCCTGAACAGCGGATAATCCGTATCAACGAAGGTGTTGTTTGATCCTGCTACGCCCATTGATGTAACATTTTTGAATTTGGCGCACAAATAACCCTCACTAAATATGGTTGGATCGGCAATGGGGCCCAGCGTTTGGCCAGCGGTATAAAAAATCGCGCGCTTATCTGTGTTACCTGATGGGTCAGAAAATGTCCTTGTAATAAATGCCTGTGTAAACCTGTTACCGGCCCATCCGCCTGATGCAATGCCAAAAGTGTTGGTAGCATCTTCGGAGCCGCCAACGGCTGCATGGATAACAAACGTCATATCGCCATAGCTTTCTGTATTGATACCATTTTCGGCAATAGGCAATATAATGTCGCTGTTATAGCCGTGGTTATCCGCCAAAAATAAGTTGGCATAACTTGGAATTAAGACGTAATTGGTTGACTGAAGTATTTTGTTGCAATAGGTAATACAATCTGTCGACCTGTCGGTACCGCTATAAACCTTTGCATTCAGGTACAGTCTGCTTAGCAGCGCCCAATCGGCGCCCTGATCTATCCTTGCATATTCATTTGTGCCGGGAGCAGCAAGCGTAGGCGCTATGGCGAGCAATTCCGATTCGATGTATTTAAACAGAT
>JABDCF010000061.1 GCA_013288235.1 Bacteroidota bacterium
AAGGTAATAAAAACATCAACCAATCTGCTGCAGTTAATGATAGATGCAGAGACCGGCGTGCGCGGGTACGTAGCCACAAACGATAAGGTCTTTCTTGACCCGTATGCATCTGCGCTTTCCCATATCAACACAGACCTTGAGCAACTTAGGAACCTTATACCTGATAACCCTATCCAGGTAAAAAGGGTTGATTCATTAGCCTTTTATGTAGGGGCGCAATTAAATATTTTAAAGGAAAATATTGACACCCGTCCGGTAAAGGGCCTCGATTATATGGTGCAAAACCACATGATTCTTAGCGGAAAAAATAATATGGACCAGGTCCGCCTTTTGACCGACCATATGATAAATACCGAAAACCAGTTGCTTGGCATCCGCCAGGCTAATTCCCAGGTTTCTTCGCGAAATGTGCTTGTTATTATTATAGGCGGTTCAACCATCTTTCTGATCATCATTATTATGCTGTTCTTTTATATACAAAGCACTTTTGTTAAACAAAAGAAAATTGAAAATGAGATAAAAATAACCAATGCTGAACTCGAAACTGTGCTATCCGAAAACAAGGCAAAAAACTGGCTGCTTACAGGCACAGGTTTGCTGAATGAAAAGATGCAGGGGCAACAAAGTGAAAAAGAACTCTCGGAGAATGTTTTAACTGAAATATGCAGCTATACCAAAGCATTAACGGGCACATTTTATTTGTATAATGAGGATACCGAAAGCCTGCACCTGCATGCCTCCTATGCTTTTAATAATCCGGATATACTAAAAAGATCGGTTAAATTAAATGAGGGCTGGTTGGGGCAGGCCGCAAAAGATAAAAAGGCAGCCATTGTGAAGGGTAAATTAAATGATAAGCTTGAGCTTGGCTCGTCGTTAATTTATAAGGATTTAATTGAAAGTATTATTGTCCCCTTCTTTTTTGATAAAAAGTTAAAAGGTGTAATTGAAGTTGCCTTTTATAATGAAATTGAGAAAGACGTTAGCGAATATATTTTAACTATTGCTGATGATATTGGCATATCCATAAATACTGCCCAGGCGCGTACTATAATGCATGATCTGTTATCGCAGGTACAGCAGCAGGCTGAAGAACTTGAGGCCCAGCAGGAGGAAATGCGGGTGACGAATGAAGAACTGCTGAACAAAACAGAATTACTACAGGAATCGGATGAAGAATTGAGGGCGCAGCAGGAAGAATTGCGTACCACGAACGCCGAACTTGAGGAAAAAGCCAGTTTACTTGAAGAAAAAAACAAAGTGATAGAGGAGGCGCGTAAATCTATCGACGTTAAAGTGCAGGAACTGGAAACTACCGGCAGGTATAAGTCTGAGTTCTTAGCTAACATGAGCCATGAGCTAAGGACGCCTCTAAATAGTATATTGGTATTGGCCCAGGTATTAAAAGAAAATAGAACCACAAACCTATCAGACGACCAGGTAAAATATGCTAACGTAATATTTAATGCAGGGAATGATCTGCTCAGCCTCATCAATGATATTCTTGATCTTTCAAAGATCGAATCGGGCAAGTTTGAAATTCAAAACGAGCCTGTAAAAATTGCTGAGATTTTGGAAGACATGGAAATGCTATTTGCCGAAGTTGCCGTAGGTAAAAAGATAAGTTATAGTATAAACGCAAGCAAGGAGTTACCAAAAGAGATTTTTACTGATAAGTTAAGGGTTGAGCAGGTGCTAAAAAACTTGCTCTCTAATGCCTTTAAGTTTACGCCCGAAAATGGCGTCATAGCCGTAAACGTTGTTAAAGGTACCGATGATAATACAGTAAATTTTTGCATAAAAGATACCGGCATAGGTATCCCCGATGATAAACAAAAAATAATATTCGAGGCGTTTCAACAGGCCGATGGCTCAACAAGCCGCAAATATGGGGGCACCGGGCTTGGGCTGTCCATAAGCCGTGAGCTGGTAGTGATGCTTGGTGGAAAAATAACTTTAACCAGCAAACCTGGCAAAGGCAGCGAATTTATTTTAACTATTCCTGTGAAGTCGGCTACAGCATCGGCCCAAAACGAAAGCCCGGCTTCCCAGGCACCGGTTGAGCAGTATACAGGCGGTTTAGAACATGCTTTTGATGCGGCTACTGGTGGGAGGGAACCGCTGGTGATAATTGTTGAGGACGATAAAAACTTCGCAGACATTCTTAATGATTATGCAAGCAATCGTGGTTTTAAATCATTGATTGTTAATGAGGGTACCAACGCTGTTGAAATTATTAAGGAAAAAAAGCCCGATGCTATTATGTTGGATATTATGCTGCCCGGTAAAGACGGATGGCAAATATTAAAACAATTGAAACAGGACAAAGAGACAATGCATATTCCGGTGCACCTTATGTCGGCAGGCGAGGCCGCGGCTAACCGGGTAAAGCACGAGGGTGCAATAAGTTTCCTTAGAAAACCGATTGATAAGGGTGTTCTTGATAAGCTTTTTACCAATATTGTTCCAGATGGAGGGGCAAAGCTGAAACAAATATTGGTAATTGAAGATAGTAAAACGCAAAATTCGGCTTTAGATGAGCTCGCCCAAAAAGGTCTCATTATCGACAGGGCTTTTGACGGAAAGTCGGCTTTGAAGATGCTTGATGAAACGGCCTATCAATGTGTTATACTTGATCTTAACCTTCCCGATATTTCGGGCCTTGACCTGTTAGATCAAATAAAATCGGCAGATCGTTTCAGCGCCCTACCCGTTATCATAAATACAGCAATGGAGCTGGATAAATCTTCGGTAAGGCGATTAATGCAATATGCAAACGCCATGGTTGTAAAAAGTGATCTGTCGTCGAACAGGTTGATGGATGAAGTAAACCTGTTTTTAAACAAAGTTACCAGTGTTGCCGCGCTGCCAAATTTATCGGCTATTGCCGGTAAAAATAAAATTAATACCGAAAGCTTAATTTTTTTAAAAGGCAAAAAGATACTTATAATTGACGATGACCTGCGTAATATTTTCGCATTGAGCAGCGCCCTGCAGGGATATGGTATGCTTGTTGAAATTGCCGGCGACGGGCAGGAAGCTATTAGTAAATTGGAAAAAAATAAAGGCATCAATATAATATTAATGGATATTATGATGCCGGTAATGGATGGCTACGAAGCCATAAGGCACATCAGGCAGCAAAGCAAATGGGCCAAGCTGCCTATAATAGCACTCACCGCCAAAGCAATGGCTGATGATCGTGAAAAGTGCATTGCCGCCGGCGCAAATGATTATATTGTTAAGCCGGTTAACATTACAACGTTAGTTTCATTAATGGAAAGGTGGCTGGAGCATTAACTATGGATGCTTCGTCAGAAATATTAAGCGCCGAACAAATAACCGAACTTATTAACCTGGTAAAAAAAATTTATGGGTTCGATTTTTCTGATTACACCAAAGCCTCTTTAAAAAGAAGGATCAGCCGCATAATGCTGATAAAAAAAATGAGGTTTTACGACCTTAAACATTTATTGGTAAACGATCATCATTTTTTTCAGGACTTTTTAGAGGAAATCACGGTAAACGTTACCGAAATGTTTCGCGACCCATCTTTCTATAAGGCATTAAACAGCCAGGTTTTACCCTATCTTTCTACCTATCAGCAAATAAAAATATGGTCGGCCGGGTGCTCTACTGGCGAAGAGGCTTATTCATTAGCAATTTTAATGGGTAAGGCAGGTTTAAAAAATAAATCGTTTATTTACGGGACAGATATAAACACCGTTGTGCTTAAGGAGGCGCGCAAAGGAACGTATAGCCTAAGAAATATAAAAAGCTATGCCGAAAACTACAATCTGTCAGACATTGGGGGCGCCTTAACCGATCACTTCAGCACAGTTAACGATACTGCGTCTATTCATAATAGTTTAAAGGCCAACACACTTTTCTCAGTTCATAATTTAATTTCGGATACCGTTTTTAACGAATTTCAATTAATAAGCTGCCGTAATGTTTTTATTTATTTTGAAACACAATTGCAGGAAAAAATATTAAACTTATTTTATAACAGCTTATGCCCACATGGTTTTTTGTGCCTTGGGAGTAAGGAAACCATACGGTCTGACGTTTTTAAAATGAAGTTTAAACCCGTTAACCAAAAGGAAAACATTTACCAGAAAATTGAAAGCTGAGGAAAATATAATTGAACGCTGGCACAACACTGATATATTGTTGGTAGGGGGGTCTGCGGGTTCGTTTAAAAATATATTCCACCTTATAAAAATTTTAAGGCCAGATATAAATAAAACGGTGATCATTATTATACACCGGAAGCGGAATTTTCTCAGTGATATTGAAACATTATTTGCTGAAAATTGCAGCCTTGCGGTCAGAGAGATCAGCGATAAGGATAAAATAAATAAAAACGCCGTTTATATAGCCCCTGCAAATTATCACACATTAATTGAAAAAGGCGATTATTTTAGCCTGGATGTTTCAGAGCCTGTTTGGTATTCAAAACCATCCATCGATATAACTTTTGAAAGCGCT
The DNA here is from genome assembly GCA_013288235.1 of Bacteroidota bacterium. Lineage (GTDB taxonomy): Bacteria > Bacteroidota > Bacteroidia > Sphingobacteriales > Sphingobacteriaceae > Mucilaginibacter. Next base: position 4,492 of record JABDCF010000061.1, read on the forward strand.
GCTGAACAATACGGTGACCGCTGTACTGCTATATTATTTTCGGGTGCTAACCCGGACGGCGCCGGGGGAATGCTTAAATTGAAGCTTGCCGGCTCGTTAACCATAGTACAAAACCCAGAAGAGGCAGAAATGTCAGAAATGCCGGCTGCTGCGATAAACATTAATGGAACAGATTACGTATTAAAGGCGGAAGAGATTTTTGAGCTGTTGACTAAATAACAACTTTACCTATTTTACCTTAGATGATTCCCATTAATATTCTCTTTGTTAACCGCAAAGAAGAAAACATAGTAACACTTAAAACATTACTGAAATGCAATGATATCGGTATGTTTTTTTCTAAATCTTCGAATGACGCATTAAAACTGATCTGGGAAAAACAGATAGCCATTGTTTTGGTTGATGATGAAACCCCTGAAATAAATAGTTTTGAATTAGCTGCTATTTTGCAGTCGAACCCGCGCACAAGAGATATTTTAATAGTTTTTTTAAGCTCCTGGGCAAAAGAAACCAATCCGCAGTTTTTTAAGGTTGATAATTGTAATGTGCATTATCTCTCCAAGCCGCTCGATCACCCGATAACGCTTACCAAGGTTGAATCCTTAATTCAGCTTGCCCGCCATAATGCCGATATAAAACAAAAGGAAGAGGAACTGTACAATTTGGCTATCGTTTTAAATAATGCCGCCGAAATTGTTTGTATAACTGATGCGCGTAACTATCAAATCAAATTTGTTAACGCCGCTGTTGAAAAAATATTAGGCTATAGTCAACTGGAATCGCCCGGGCGCAGTATAACAGATTTTGCCATTGAAGAACAAAGGATTGATCTCAGGATAAAATTAGCTGGTATTGTTAAAGATAAATTAGCCTACTCGGTTTTTGAATTTGAGTTTGCCCGGTATAACAAAAGCCAGGTATGGGTGGAATGCCGTGTTGCTTATCAAAATAAAACACTGCTTTTTAATATAAGCGACATCACTCAGCAAAAAAATTACCAGGATCAGCAGATCAGGTCAAAGGAAACTGCCGAACGGGGAAAAAAAGTAAAAGAAAACTTTTTAGCCAACATGAGTCACGAGTTGCGCACGCCTGTAAATGGGATTATCGGTTTAACTAACCTGTTACGTAAAACCCCGCTTAATGAGCAGCAGAACAGTATGATCGATATGCTTGAAGTATCGTCACAATCACTATTAGGTGTAATCAATGATATCCTTGACATGGCCAAGATTGAGGCGGGCAAATTTAACATCATACGTTCCTCAAATAACCTGCACGATTTGTTACGGTCATTGTACGGGTTGCTTAAGTTTAAAGCCGATGAAAATAATATAGAATTTTTATTGGAGATAGCACCTGATGTACCCGTACATTTAATGGTTGATTCACTGCGTTTAAACCAGGTGCTGATGAATTTATTAAGCAATGCCATTAAATTTACGGAGCGTGGTTACGTAAAATTGGATGTTTCGGTACTTGAAAAAAATGGTGACCAGGTGCAATTAAAATTCACCGTAGAAGATAGCGGCATCGGGATACCGGAAAATCGCCTCTCTGCCGTTTTTGATTCGTTTGAGCAGGCCGAAGAAGATACTGCATCAAAATATGGCGGTACTGGCTTAGGCCTTGCCATCGTAAAAAAACTGGTCGAATTAAAGGGAGGCCAGCTTTCTGTTGCCAGCGAGCAAGGCAAGGGCAGCACATTTAGTTTTACCAACTGGTATGCAACTGCTGACAGGCCAAAAGAAAAGAGTGCTTTCAAAACAGAGAAAACATTGGAGCCATTTGAAAATGTAAAGCTGTTGGTGGCCGAGGATAACCTTGTTAACCAGTTTATGCTATCAAAAATGCTTAAAGACTGGGATATAGAAGTGGAGATGGTTGATAACGGGCAAAAGGTAATTGAAAAGCTGCTCCTCAACCATTATGACCTTATTTTGATGGATACCCACATGCCGGAAATGAATGGCTACCAGGCAGCTAAAGCCATACGCAATAATTTTAGCGATCCAAAAAGAAATATCCCTATCATCTCCCTTTCCGCAGCATCGTTTGATTATGAGCAGGAACAGGCCCTGGTATCGGGCATGAACGACGTATTGTCAAAGCCATTTCAGCCGCATGAACTTCACCGTAAAATAAAAAAGCTGTTAAAAGCGGGGGATATGATTAAAAGTTTAGTGTAGTTTGGCCAACGCCCATTACCCGGGCTTCGTGTTCAAGCAGCCATTTTTTTCGCCAAACTCCACAGCCAAACCCAGTTAAGCTGCCATCGGTACCGATAACCCGGTGGCAGGGCACAACAATTATTAAATGATTTTTACCGTTGGCCGATGCAATTGCCCTTATGCCCAAAGGGTTTTTCATAAATTTTGCCTGCTGCATATAACTGATGGTCGAACCATATTTTATTTTCGATAATTCATCCCAAACCTGCCGCTGAAATTCCGAACCTTTTTGTTTTATTGGCAGGTTAAAGTTTTTCCGCTCACCTGCAAAATATTCGTCAAGCTGCTTTATGGCTAAAGCTAACAATGGCGTTTCAGGCGGAGTTACTTCAAACTCTTCATCCAGCAGGTAAATAGACGTGATAAAATCATCTTCCTCGGTAATACGGGCATACCCTATGGGCGTTTTGTAGTAGGCAATTGGCATTAGTTTTAATTTCTTATGCTAAATTAAACTAAATATTTTCTATTTAAATAACCAATAAACCTAATCAACGTCTCACCTAAATCAATCATTCACTATATTTGCGCAATGCAACTCATCAACCAAACCTGGATTCTTTTTAAAAAAGAAATTGTATTGGAGTGGCGTTCAAAATACGCCTTCAACGGCGTATTGCTTTATGTGGTTTCAACGGTATTTATATGTTATATATCATTCAATTTGAATCCCGGTTTTAGCGGCAGCAAAAGCTATTCTATCGTTTGGAATGTTTTATTCTGGATAATAATGCTGTTTGCCTCAGTTAATGCTATTGCCAAAAGCTTTATGCAGGAGAGTAAAAGCAGGCTTCTTTATTATTATTCAATTGCAAGCCCGCAGGCAATTATACTTTCAAAAATGGCCTATAATATCCTGCTGATGTCGTTGCTTAGCTTTTTGGCACTGCTGGTTTATATGGTGTTTTTCACCAATACCATTGGCGACCCTTTGTTTTACTTTCTAACGGTATTATTGGGCAGCATCAGTTTTTCAACCGTGTTTACCATGATATCGGCCATTGCCTCAAAAGCAGGCAATAACGGTACGCTTATGGCTATTTTAAGTTTCCCTGTTATTATCCCGGTTATTTTATTGCTTATCAGATTAAGCAAAAATGCCATGGACGGCATCGAACGCAGTTTTAGTTATAATAATATAGGTGTGCTTTTCGCCATTAATACTATTGTTATAGCTACAGCGTTGTTATTATTCCCGTTTTTATGGCGCGATTAAGTTATTATGAGTTTGGAAATATAGAAAACCGCAAATCTCTTGAGGTACAATCGGTAATCTTGTTACAAAAAAAATCTTTCGGACTTTCGGACTTTTCCGACTTTCAGACTATCTTAGCAGTTTTAAACTAATAGTAATTTTATACGATGCGATTCCCCTGGCTCATCCTCATTTATTTGCTTTTCCCATTTGCCGCATTAGCACAATATGGATCTATTAGTGGCGTAGTAACAAATGCCGAGAGTAAAAAACCTTTAGCACGGGCAAGTGTTTTTTTAAGTAATTCTGCCGCCGGTACCGCCACTACCGACGACGGCCGATACCTGCTTAGCGGAGTAAGGCAGGGACAATACACGCTTGTAGTGAGTATTTTAGGCTACGAACAGTTTTCAAAAACTATCCTGGTAGGCCGCGAACCCATAAAGCTTGATATTGAACTAAAGCAGAAACCAATGGAGTTGCGCGAGGTTGTTATATCATCAGCCGCCGACTGGAAAAAGAATTATGAAGCATTTAGAAAAGAATTTATCGGCACTGATGACAATGCTAAATATTGTGAAATACTTAACCCGCACATCCTCAACTTAGAGTATAATCCTACGAAACAATTGTTACATGCAGACGCCGACGAGTTTTTAATAGTGGAGAACAAAGCGTTGGGCTACCGTGTGAAATTTTTACTGAATGATTTTAAAATAGACCATATATCCAATATAATTTCGAGGGAAGGCCAGCAGGTATTTGAAGAGTTGCCCGGGAGCGAAGCGCAGAAAAAAAGGTGGCACCAAAAACGCGAAGAAGCTTATTACGGATCCTCAATGCATTTCTATCGCTCGTTATACACCGATAAATTGAAAGAAGAAGGTTTTGAAATTTACCGGTTAAAACGCACTCTCAATCCGATGAGACCCCCGGATGATGTGATAAGACAAAGGTTCCAGGTTTTTAAGGACAGGAGGATGGTTGATTCACAAAAATATTATATTGAATTAGAGAAGATGTCGAAATGGAACCCCGACGAACATTTGATAAAACCAGCTCTTTTTACATTCGAAGTGCTGAACCGGGACGCGCAGTTAGGGTTATATGATCTGCATTTTTTTGATTATTTATATGTTGTTTATAAGAATAAAACAGATGATGTTTATAACAAAGATCTGTACCACCCGATAGATATGTCAAATTATGCTATAAGTGTTATTACTCCCAGCGGGCCTTACATCGTTTTTGATATGAATGGTATTGTAGTTGCAAACCCCCCGCTTTATGAGGGCACTTGGGCAAGGGATAGGCTATCAGACATGCTGCCTGTTGATTATGTGCCTGATCATAAAAGTGAATAGTTGATTGGGTGAGTGGTTGATTAACTTCCCCAATTTAATCAACCCAGTCCAACTCAATCAACTTAATCAACCCAATCAACTATTCACTTAATCAACTAAAACAATTACCTTTGCCCGCACAATTAAGTATGAGATTTATTTATCAAACCTGGTGGAAAGTATTGGCTGTTGTAGTCATTTTTTACACCCTGATAGCGGGCTTTTTATTTGACGTACCCCACCTGCCCATCCTGCATGAAACCATAAGGAACACCTATTTTCATGTGCCTATGTGGATAGCAATGTTCACGGTTTTTACCATATCCGTTGTTTACAGCATTAAATATTTAAATACCGGTGATGAAAAATATGACCTTATCGCCGTTGAATGTGTTAACACCGGTACCTTCTTTTATGTGCTGGGTTTAATTACCGGCATGATGTGGGCCAAGTATACCTGGGGCGCCTTTTGGAGCAACGATCCCAAACAAAATAGCGCAGCCATTGCATTTTTGCTTTATTGTGCTTACGCTGTATTGCGTAATTCAATCGACGAGGAGCAAAAGCGGGCTAAAATATCGGCTATATACAATATTTTCGCTTTCCCGATAATGGTGGTATTAATTATGGTATTGCCGCGGATGACCGATTCGCTACACCCTGGTAATGGCGGTAATCCTGCCTTTGGCAAGTTGGATATGGCCAACAGCATGCGTGTGGTATTGTACCCGGCCTTTATAGCCTGGAGCCTGATTGCAATTTGGATCGCATCGCTTCGTTACCGTATCCGTTTAATTGAGTATAAAAAGAACGAAATAAATTAACATGAAGAAAATATATGTTTCCGCACTTTTGCTGTTAAGTTGTAATGCATTATTTGCTCAGCAAAACCAGCCTGTTGAAATGGCTGATGTAATGCGTAGCTCGGGCAGGATATACGTGGTTATTGCTACTATAACTATAATTTTTGTTGGTTTAGCCATTTATTTGTTCTCGATTGACAGGCGTTTAAAAAAAATCGAAAAAGAAAAGTAGTACAGAATATACTTTTAAACTGTTTAAACCTACATTTTAGTGTCAGAATGTTGATAGTAGGGGCTGGGGTGGATAATAAATTTGCGATATTGATAAAAAATGTATCAAATTTGCACCGTTTTTTAACACTTTAATAATTATTCAATAAAATCTATGGCTACTAATAATCCGGTTGCTGATCAGGATACCCACTTTTTTGGTGATGTATGTAAGAATTTTGATTACGCAGCCCAATTTACCAAACACGATGCTGGCCTGCTCGACCAGATAAAATCATGTAACAGTGTTTATCGTTTTCGTTTCCCTATCCGCAGGGGTAATGGCTTCGAGGTGATTGATGCCTGGCGTGTAGAACACTCGCAACACCAGTCGCCAACAAAAGGCGGTATCCGTTACAGCGAAATGGTGAACGAGGATGAGGTGATGGCTTTGGCTGCACTAATGACCTACAAATGCGCTATTGTAAATGTTCCTTTTGGCGGTGCTAAAGGTGGGATAAAGATCAACCCCAAGAGCTACAACTTGCAGGAACTTGAGAATATTACCCGTCGCTACACAGTTGAACTGATCAAGAAAAATTTTATTGGCCCAAGCATTGACGTTCCAGCTCCTGATTATGGGTCAGGTGAGCGTGAGATGAGTTGGATAGCCGATACATATGCTACTATGAACCCGGGCCAATTGGATGCTATGGGTGCTGTAACCGGCAAGCCGATTGCATTGCAGGGTATTGCAGGCCGCAGGGAAGCAACCGGGAGGGGCGTGGCCATTGCCATACGCGAATGTGTAAGCGTGGGCGAGGACATGAAGAAAATTGGCTTATTGCCCGGCATATCAGGCAAAAAAGTGATTGTACAGGGCTTGGGTAATGTGGGTTATTATTCGGCGAAGTTTTTGTCGGAGTTTGGTGCGCTTGTAGTAGGTTTGTGCGAGTTTGAAGGGGCTATATACAACGAAGACGGGCTTGATATTGAAGCCGTATTCCAGCACCGCAAAGCAACAGGGTCTATTTTAGGGTACCCAGGCGCAAAAAAGGAATTTAAAAATTCGCACGAGGGACTTGAGCAACCCTGCGATATATTGGTGCCGGCAGCATTGGAGAACCAGATCACTGCCGCAAATGTTAAAAATATAAAGGCAAAAATAATTGCCGAAGGCGCCAACGGCCCAACTTCACCCGAAGCTGAAGCTATTTTTTACCAGAATGGCGGATTAATTTTACCCGATATGTACACCAACGCCGGCGGTGTAACCGTATCGTATTTCGAATGGCTTAAAAACCTTTCACATGTGGCATTTGGCCGTATGAACAGGCGTTTTGAAGAAAATACAAATCTTAACCTGGTAAATATGGTTGAAGGCATAACCGGGGTAGCTTTAACCCCAATGCAGCGTTCAACTATTATAAGAGGTGCAACTGAACTGGAACTCGTAAACTCGGGCCTGGAAGATACCATGATCCGGTCGTACCACGAGATCAGGGAAACCTATAAGGCAAACGAAAAAATTGATACCCTGCGTACTGCCGCATTTGTTGGCGCTATCAATAAAATAGCCGTGTCGTATCAAAACCTTGGCGTTTGGCCATGATTTTGGAATTTCGAATTTCGGATGTTCGATTTCGGATTTAGGCCTCAATTTAGGATTTTTTTAATTTATATGGCCATTGTGTATGTTGCAAAAGTTACTTCGCAACATACACAATGGCCTTTTTAATTCTTTAATTCCGAAATCAAAACAATCCGAAATCAAAAATCCGACATCCGAAATAAAAATAATTCCGAAATCGAACATCCGAAATCTGAAATCCACAATAAAGTTCATACTTTTAGGCTATCAATTAGAATGGGCCTTTTCAAAAAAATATTTATTTTATTGCTGTTGCTTAACTTTAAAGCGATGGCCCAAAGCACCAGTACACCAAATATTGGTTTTGAGGATGGTACTTTCGATAACTGGCAATGTTATATAGGTAAAATTGATCCCGGAGGGAATATCCAGGTAACGCCTTCTCCGCCAACATATAACCGGCAGGTGTTATTTGGGAAGGAATCGGCCGGTGTGCTTGATCCGTTTGGTAATTTCCCGCTTCTTTGCCCCAATGGAAGTAAGTATTCAATGAGGTTAGGCAGCATAGATACCAACTCCGAGGCTGAACGTGTTACTTATACTTTTACAGTGCCAAACGGCAGCGCTTACAGCATATTATTTAATTATGCCGTTGTTTTAGAAAACCCAAACCATTTACCATACCAACAGCCAAAATTTACAGCACAGGTGTATGATGTTACTGATGGTAAATACATTGATTGCCCTTCGTTTGATTTTGTTGCATCTTCAGATCTGCCCGGCTTTAAATTATCATCTGTAGAAGGGGCAAGGCAATCGTCGATATATTGTAAAGACTGGTCCACGGCAACCATCGACCTGCGTGGGTATCTTGGGAAAACAATACGTTTGGAATTTACTGCCAATGACTGTACTTTAGGCGGGCACTTTGGTTATGCTTACCTTGATCTGGATGAAAATATAGGATCGCCGGTAACAGGTAACACCTATTGTGAAGGACAAAAATCAATTACTTTATTTGCTCCTAATGGCTTTGCTGCATATTACTGGTATAATGCAGATATGTCCAAACAAATTGGATTTGGCCAAAGCTTAAAAATTTCGCCCCCGCCGCCTGATAATACAACTTATGCTCTAAAGATATTACCTTATCCAGAGCTCGGCTGTGTCGACACCGTGTATACTGTGGTAAACGAAATTAATGAAGGCTTTAAGCTAAATGTTTTAGATACCATATACCAATGTCCGCATACAGTAGTCAACCTTACTGCTGCATCAGTAACTGCGGGCAGCAGCCCCGGGATGAATTTGAGTTATTATACCGATTCATTGGCGACAAGTTATTTATATAACCCTGATAGCGTTACTACACCGGGCGTGTATTATATACAAGGAATAAACACAGAAGGGTGTATGAACGTGCTGCCTGTACACGTAGTTATGGCGCCTGCGGCTATTGCGGTTACTGACCCGGCACCGATTGATTTTCCGGGAACAGTCGATCTTTCAAAAAGCTTTACACCATTAAGCGGCCAAACTTATGGCTATTATACCAATGCTAAAGCAACTGATCCGCTTAAAAATTATACTGCAATAGGTTATAGTGGCAGGTTTTATATTAAAGCTGTAAATAAAGTTGGCTGCGATACCATAGCGTCTGTGAATGTGCTTATAAACCCGCCGCCGCCATATACCGTAACGGCCCCCAACACTTTTACGCCAAATAACGATGGTGTAAACGATTATTTTTTGGTTAGCGTGAAAGGCATTGTGACTTTTGGAAGTGTGAGTATATATAACAGATATGGCCAGCTGATGTTTACTACCAAATCCCCAAATGAGCAGTGGGACGGGAATTATAATGGCGCCAAACTGCCCGAAGGAACCTATTACTGGATATTTGAAGGCGAAGACGATTATTATAAGAAAAAGATAAACCGCGCCGGTTCAATTACGATAGTGAGATAGGGGAGTGGTTGATTGAGTTGGATTAAGTGAGTGGTTGATTTAGTGAGTGACGTATAATTTCCAAATCCGAAATCGAACATCCGAAATCCAAAATCAATAACGATTCTAAATAAGATATATGTCTTGTAATAAACATTATTACCTTTACGTTTTGTATTTTTGTATCCCGGAATATTAAGAGATAAAACGCTGATGAAAAAAAGTTCGATATTAGGCCTTATTGTTATCGCAGTAGCTATTGCAGTTATTATCAGTCTTTATTCAAGTACAAGCACTTACGGCTCATTTAGCGATGCTAAAAAAACGGAAAGCGAACTGCATATAGTTGGCCACTTGGATAAACAAAAGGAATTACACTACGATGCCGCAAAGGATGCCAACTATTTTTCTTTTTATGTGAAAGACAATAAAGGCGAAGAGTGCAAAGTAGTATTTACAGGCACAAAACCGCAGGATTTTGAACGTTCGGAGCAAATAGTGCTTACAGGGCAAATGGTAGGGACAGACTTTCATGCATCCGAGATCCTGATGAAATGCCCTTCAAAATATACCCCGGATAAAATCGAAACCACCGAAATCAAGGCTAAATCGGCCAATATATAAATCATTTTAATGGATAAAGTTTTTCAGGGCGAACACCTTTTACCCGGCCATCTCGGCCAGGCCTTCGTTGTTATTTCATTTGGCGCGGCCCTTTTATCAACCATAAGCTACTATTTTGCTACCACCAGTACCAATAAGCTTGATAATTCGTGGCTAAAAATGGCGCGCTGGGCTTTTTATGCCAATTCGGTCGCCATAATTGGTGTTTGTGCTTGTCTCTTCTATATATTATATAATCACTATTTCGAGTATCATTACGCCTGGTCATATACATCGCGGTCGTTGCCGGTTTATTTTATAGTATCAGGTTTCTGGAACGGGCAGGAGGGTGGCTTTTTATTATTTTTGTTCTGGCAGGCAGTTTTGGGGAATATACTGATATGGAGGGCAAAATCATGGGAAAAACCTGTGATGACGGTAGTATCGCTTTCACAGCTTTGGCTGGCCTCCATGATCTTGGGCATCAACTTTTTGGGCTCACGAATAGGCAGTTCGCCATTCTTACTTTTACGGCATGCCATCGAAGCGCCTATCTTTTCACAACCAAACTATCTTTCGTTTATAAAAGACGGGCAAGGCATGAACCCTTTGCTTCAAAATTACTGGATGATCATACATCCACCAACCCTGTTCCTCGGCCTTGCATCAATAGTAGTACCGTTTGCTTATGCTGTAGCCGGCCTTTGGCAAAAACGATATAAAGAATGGGTAAGCCAGGCAATCCCTTATGCACTTTTTGCGGGGATGATATTGGGTACCGGCGTTGTTATGGGTTCGTTGTGGGCCTACGAATCTTTAAGTTTCGGCGGCTTTTGGGCCTGGGACCCGGTAGAAAACGCTTCAGTTTTCCCCTGGCTCATCATATTAGGCGGATTGCATGTTTTAATAGTTTATAAAAATACCGGCCATTCATATTTTACGGCTACGCTTTTAGTCCTGCTAAGTTTCGTTGCTGTACTCTATACCTCATTTCTTTCGCGCAGCGGTATATTAGGCGAAACATCAGTACACTCATTTACCGACCTGGGCATGTTCTGGCAGTTGGTCTCGTATATCATCATGTTTTTGGTTATCGCCGTATTTTTCCTGATCGTAAGATGGAAAGAGATGCCCATTACAAAAAAAGACGAAGACACTTACTCGCGCGAGTTCTGGATGTTTGTAGGCGCCATATTTTTGGGATTATCCTGCTTTCACCTCGTCCTTGTTACCTCCATCCCCGTTTGGAATGCCATGTTTGGTACCAAAGTGGCCCCGCCAACCGATCTCAAAGGGCATTATAACATCATACAGGGATCATTTGCCATGGTCATAACCTTTTTAACAGGTTTTACCCAATTTTTAAAATACAAAAAAACAGATGTTACCCGGTTTTTTATTACTACGGCATTATATCTTTTATTCGCTTTTTTAATAACCGCACTAATAGTGTACGCAACAGGCCTTTACAAACTGCACTTTGTATTCATGCTGGTAATGCTTGGCTCCATCTACTCAATTTTAGCAAATGGAAAAGTATTGGCCGATGCCATAAAAGGTAAATTTAAGCTTGCCGGCTCGGCAGTGGCCCACATAGGTTTTGGCCTGATGCTGGTTGGCGCATTGATAGCAGCCGGTACAATGGGCGTAGTTTCGAAAAATGAAAAGGGGACTATTGCTATTAGCGGGTTTGATAGAAGTTCGGGTGTAAACGATGCGCGCGATAACGTAATGATCTATAAAAATGAGCCCGTTAAAATGGGCGATTATACCGTTACCTATTTAGGCGATTCTGTAGCCACACCAAAACGTTTTTTCAAGGTTGATTATAAACAGTTTAGTGCTGATGGTAAAATTACAGATGAATTTGTATTGAAACCCCACGTGCTTTTAAACCTTCAAGGAGCGGAACCATCGCCGGTGCCGGATACCAAACATTTTTTATTGCATGATCTATATACACATGTAACCGCTTTGCCTATCGTTAAGGAGCCACAGGGAGCCAGCGCAGAGGATGACGCCCATGGCGCAAACGATGATAAAAATTACGATCCGCCTATAACGCATGATATTGCTATTGGGGATACTATCCGTTTTAGGGAAGGCTATATTGTTTTAAGAGGGTTGAGCAAGGAAGCAAAGGTGCAAAACATCCCGCTTACCGATAGTGACGTTGCCATAGGCGCAAAACTTGAAGTGGTATCAAACGGTAAAACCTACCAGGCCGAGCCCGTTTACATGATAAAAAGTAAAAACGTTTTCGATTTTGCCCGTACAGTGGATGATGCAGGTTTAAAACTGCGCTTCGTTAAGGTCATCCCTGCGAAAAACCAGGTAGAGATAAGCGTTTACCAGCAGCCTGAAAACAAAAAGCCATGGATAGTAATGCGTGCGCTTGATTTCCCTTATATCAACTTCCTGTGGTCGGGTACGGTTATTATGATTATCGGGTTTTTGTTATCGATATTCAGGAGGAATAAAGAGTTGAAGACGGTGTAAGACTGCTTTTATTGAGGAGTTCTGTATCGGACGTAAGGTGGTTGGTCTACAAACGCCGTCATGCCGAACTTGTTTCGGCACCTCACGGGACATTCACGAGTGCTTGGTCTGCGGTTTGCATATCGTCGACTTTTCTATAGTATACCTTTACAATGAGGTGCCGAATCGAGTTCGGCATGACGTGGAAATTTAGTTTTTCGTATTATGCGCATCACAATAATAGGTTCAGGCAACGTAGCTACGCACCTGGCAGCAGCTTTTAAAAATGCAGGCCACCGCATAGTAGAGGTTTACAGTCGTGATATGCGCAATGCTGCACTGCTCGCCTATCATGTAGGCGCTGAAGCAATCGATGATCTAAGCAAAATTAACCCCGAAACTGATGTTTTCATTATTTCGGTAAAGGATGATGCTATAACCTCCATTGTACATGAGTTTGCTAAATATAAGAGGTTAACTGTCCATACTTCCGGCGCGGTTAGCCTTAGCGATTTATCATCTATCACGCCAAATGCAGGCGTATTTTACCCCCTGCAAACTTTAAGTAAAAATAAAGAGGTTGATTTTTTAACAGTGCCGCTTTGTATTGAAGGGGCAAACGAAGAAATAACCTACCAATTGGAGCAACTCGCCCAGACCATAAGCAACCGGGTTTATCGCGTAAATTCCGATCAGCGGAAAATATTGCACCTCGCTGCCGTTTTTGCTTGTAACTTCCCAAATTACCTTTACAGCGTTGCGCAACAGCTTTTGGCGAAACACGATATGAATTTTGAGATGCTCCGTCCATTGATACTGGAGACGGCCCAAAAGGTGCAAAGCAATTTACCCGCCGAAGTACAAACCGGCCCGGCTGCCCGCAAAGATGAAACTACGATGGATGCACACCTGCAAATGTTAGCTGATGACGATGCTTTAAAAACGTTATACACCTTGTTAAGTCAGGGTATTATCAAAAACGCTAATGTTAAACACACACCATAAGTAATTTTGTTACTTTTGCTGAAATGAACATTTTTAAAGTTAAGATAAACTTTGAGGCAAAGGGAACGGAAAGTGTGGAGCTTCCTATGGCCGAAGGGGAATCGGTATTAGACGTTTGCCTCGAAAACGGCATTGAATTACAGCATAACTGTGGCGGCGTATGCGGGTGCAGCACCTGCCATGTATATGTGAACAAGGGTATGGACAATATCCAGGAAATATCAGACAAAGAAGAAGATTTTATCGACAGGGCAGTTAACCCGCGTATAAACTCACGCCTGGGCTGCCAGTGTGTTTTAATTGACGGCGATATTGAAATAACTTTGCCTGATCAATCGAATTTTTTAGGCCATTAATTTGTGATTTCACCGATTATGTTTTTTGATTTCACCGATTATGCTTTTGATTACACCGATTAGAGAAGGATTGCACCGATTGGGATTACGCTGATTAACCGTTTTTAGTACCAACACAAATGACAGACAATAAATTTACCTTACCCATTCACTGGAAAGACCACGAAGACATTGCCATTGAGCTTTATGAAAAGTTTGGCGATGACTTCGATGAATCGAAAATATACCGCATCCGCTTTACCGACCTTTTGGAGTGGGTGCTTTCCCTGCCAAATTTTGCAGGCACACGCGAAGAATCAAACGAAGGACACCTGGAGCAGATCCAATCAGCCTGGGTTTACGAGTGGCGGGATAACCAGTAGGTTCAGTTTGCAGTGGGCGGTTTGTAGTAGGCAGTTAACCAGTTGAATATAGTTTTAATACTAAAAATGAAATTTGAATCATTTATTAAATTGTTCAAAATAATAACCTACCCTTTTCAATATCTCATTGAAGAGATAGAAGATATGTTGTTGCTGAAGATGATGAGACAAACTGATCGTAATAAAACAGTATCGTTTGAAGAAGTAATGAAAAAACTTAACCCTTAAAACTGTAATAAGTTTAATTGCGATATTTAGCCGACAAATATCAGTTACCCATAATCGGTGAAATCAAACGAAAAAATCGGTGAAATCACAAAAAAATAATCGGTGAAATCAAAAAAATGGAATCATTCCTTAATAAATTAAAAGATATAACAACATTCATTTTTGATGTGGATGGGGTGCTTACCGATGGCTCTGTTTTTGTGACCGAGGATGGGGTGCAAAGCCGCGCTTTTAATATTAAAGATGGCTATGCGCTGCAACTGGCCGTTAAATGTGGCTATAATGTTTGCACTGTATCGGGCAGCCGCTCAAAAAGTGCTGCATACCGGCTGAATAGCCTTGGTATTAAAGATGTTTACATGGGCATCCACACCAAAGTTGAAAAAGTAAAAATTTATTTCGAAGAAAAGCATATCAGTCCCGAAAAGGTTATTTATATGGGTGATGACATTCCCGACCTTGAAGCGATGAAACTTGCAGGCCTTCCGGTTTGCCCATCCGATGCTGTTGAAGAAATAAAAGCGATAAGCAAATATGTTTCGCCGTTTCCCGGCGGTAAAGGCTGTGCGAGGGATATCATTGAAAAAGTATTGAAAATACAAGGCAAGTGGCTAACGGAAGAGGCGTATAGCTGGTAGGTTTAAGTCCATAGTCCACAGACCATGGTTTCTTGTATGTGCATATAAGTTTTATTAAAAGAAATTAACCAAATTTGCTATAGTCCATGGACTATCGACCATGGACTATTGACCAAACATGAATTTCCCACCAATCATCCTCGCATCAAAATCACCACGAAGGCAAGAACTTTTAAGGTTGATGGATATTGATTTTCGCATCGTTTTAAAGGAAGTAGATGAATCATACCCGGATAATTTGATGCCCGAAGAAATAGCAGTTTATATCGCGGAAAAGAAAGCCTACGCTTTTGATGAAACCGTTGGCGATGAAATAGTACTTACCGCAGACACCATAGTATGCATCGATGGTCTGATATTAGGTAAACCTGAAAATGCTGAGCATGCAATTGAGATGCTGCAAATGCTTTCGGGTAAAATGCACAAAGTAATTACAGGTGTTTGTTTGCTGTATAAACACAAGTACCACAGTTTTTATGATGTTTCGGAAGTATATTTCAGCAAGCTTGCCGATGAAGAGATTATCAGCTACGTAAATAAATACCAGCCCTTTGATAAAGCAGGCTCCTACGGCATCCAGGAACGTATCGGGTTGATAGGCATTGAACGCATAAATGGCTCGTATACCAATGTGGTTGGTTTGCCCACTGAAAAACTGTATAGGGAACTGATAAACCTTGACCAAGATTAAATGGATTTGTAGGATTTAAGGATTTTTATCGGTTTTAATCCTGTTAATCCTACAAATCCGTTTAATCTTAGTCCTATTTAACCACCATTGTATTATTCTTCCTGTCTATATCCGGCAAAACGGCGTCCGGGTCAACGGTTACACTTTCGGCCGGGGTGGTTGTGGAGATTACAAACGTGATGGCAGTATTTTGCAGCCAGGTTTCAACTGGTAGCTTTATGCGTTGTTTACTGCCATCTTTCAATTTAACCTCTACAGTAAACGGCATGGCCATTTGCCCCTTATTGGCAACAGTAACCTGTATCCCTTGTTTTGGGTCTTTATTTACATATTTAGCATCGATGATCGCTAAATCAAGCGACCAGTTATTATAAAACCAACCTTTCCAAAACCATGACAAATCTTCGCCGCCGCCATTATCCATCGACTTGAAAAAATCATCAGGCTGCGGGTGCCTATAAGCCCAGTTATGGATATAATTTTTGAAAGCATAATCAAACCTGTCTTTCCCTAAAATTTGTTCACGCAGCAACACCAGGCCAAAAGCAGGTTTAAAATACTCTATGGCGTGCCTGTATTTTTCGGGTACCGCATCGGCCGCTGTCATTATTATAGGCGCATTTGGGTCGCTAATTATCGGAACGATCTCATCAGCAGGATTGCCTTTTCCGGGTGCAAATTCACTATCACGTTTGGGTGCATATTCGCCGTGGTTAAAATTATCTGCCGCATAAACATCAATAAAAGTATTAAAACCTTCATCCATAAATGCATAGCGGCGTTCATCGCTGCCTACTATCATCGGGAACCAGTTGTGGCCGATCTCGTGTGCAGTAACCCAATATAGTTCATCGCCTTTATCGGTAATGCCATCAAAAACAATTCCGGGATACTCCATTCCACCGGCAATGCCGGCCTCGTTAACCGCAACGGGGTAGGGGTAAACAAACCATTTTTCGGAAAAATACTCCATCGATTTTTTTAAATATTCCGTCGCCCTGCCCCATGCACCGTTCCCGGCGCTTTCAACCGGGTAAACCGACATAGCAAGCGATTTTTTACCACCGGGCAAATTTACCCTGGCCGCATCCCATATATAAGCCTTTGATGCGCCGAAGGCCACATCACGGGTATTCAACATTTTAAAATGCCAGGTAAGCGTACCTTTATTTGCAGGACGCGACGCAGGCTCGTTTACTTCTTCAGCACTCCTTATCATAACAGTTTTATCGCTATTGCGGGCTTCTGCAAGCCTTGCAATTTGTTTAGCTGTCAATACCTCCTGTGGGTTAAGCAATTCCCCGGAGCCAGCCACGATCATATCTGCCGGAACGGTAACGCTATAATCGATATCGCCATATTCAAGGTAAAACTCACCCGGACCTAAAAATGGCAGGGTATCCCAACCGTGGCTATCATCATATACACACATGCGCGGGAACCATTGTGCAATTTCGTATATCTTGCCATTTTTTGTGTCTGTGTAATCTGTGCGGCCGCCAAAATCGCCGGGGATCACATATTTATATTTTATCAATAGTGTTATTATACCGCCGTTTGGCGAAACTGCTTTTGGCAGCCTGATCTGCATACGGGTATCATTAACAATAAAATCGACTTTTTGTACAATTTCCCCACTTCTGATAGCTACAGATTCAATTTGGTAACCATCGGTATGCTGGTTAGGGCCGGGCGAAATACCGGTTGAAAAATTTGACCGTGCATCTCTTTTATATGTATTCTGATCAAGTTGCAGCCATAAATATTGTAAAGCATCAGCGCTGTTATTAGTATAGGTTAGCTTTTCAGTGGCTGTAAGGGTTTTAGCTGTAGTATCTATTGTGGCGTTTAGCCAGTAATCGGCGCGGTTTTGCCAGTACTTTGGGCCCGGGGCGCCATTCGCCGAATGAAACTCGTTTCCCTTTTCGGTATAAAACTGCGGTGAAAATAAATCGGCAGGCTGGTAATTTGACGAGATGGTATCGTTGGTGTTTTTTGGCCTGCGCCGTCTTTGTGCATTGGCGCTAATAACTGTTAATAAAAGAACGACGATGCCGATAAATTTCAATTTCATGTGATGATTTGTTAATGGGCAGCAATATACAAAGGATGGATTTAATATTAATTTACTTTGGATGATATGTGGTCGTAAAATTGGATCCGCCGCTGGATTTTTATTTAAGATAAAAGCTCACTATATTTCTGCAAAAAAGCACATTGCATTTTCCCGTCAATATTCCTATCGGTAAATCGTTTATCCCTGTTCATTTTGTTTGCGAAACGCTGGCTTATTTTTTAGGTTACAGCTATTATGCTTATCTGCGAAAGCATACCAATGATGCGATCAGTACACAAAACCGGCTTGTTATTTTTATAGGTGCAGCATGTGGTGCATTGATCGGCTCGCACCTGGTGGGCGTACTCGAAAACCCGACACTATTATCCCATTTTAACCTGATCTACCTGATGGGCAATAAAACTATTGTTGGTGGGATGCTCGGTGGGCTGATAGGCGTTGAACTCACCAAAAAGAAAATCGGCGTAACGGTATCTTCGGGCGATATGATGGTTTACCCGCTGATTTTGGCAATGATCATTGGCCGTACCGGTTGTTTTTTAGCAGGACTGGAGGATGGCACTTATGGCATAGCCACAAACCTACCCTGGGCAATTAACTTTGGCGATGGTATACGCAGGCATCCAACAAATTTATATGAGATCGTTTTCTGGATAATTTTATGGGTCACACTTAAAGCTATCGAAAGGAATTATCAATTTACTGATGGCTCAAAATTTAAAATATTCCTTTCCTCGTATCTTATCTTCCGTTTTTTGGTGGAATTTATAAAGCCTGACTACTTTTTTAGCTTTGGTCTATCTGTAATTCAATTGGTTTGTATCGCAGGTATTTTGTATTATTATAAAGTATTTCTTTATCCTTCAAAATTAATAAAACCTTATGCCCGAACGCCCGTACATTTATTATGATTTTACGCTCAGCATTTGTTCAAGCTGTTTACGCAGGGTTGATGCCAAGATAGTTTTTGAGGGCGATAAAGTTTATATGCTTAAAACCTGTCGGCAGCATGGGTTTGAAAAAGTTTTAATTGCTACCGATATCGAGTATTACAAAAACTGCCGCAATTATGCCAAGCGGAGTGAAATGCCGTTGAAATTTAATTCCAAAACACATTTTGGCTGCCCGTATGATTGTGGCTTATGCCAGGATCACGAGCAGCATTCGTGCCTTACAGTTGTAGAAGTTACCGATAGGTGTAACCTCAGTTGCCCAACCTGTTATGCCATGTCATCCCCAACTTATGGCAGGCACCGTACATTGGCTGAAATAGAGCAGATGCTGGATGTGATAGTAGAAAACGAGGGGCAGCCTGATGTGGTGCAGATCAGCGGCGGCGAACCAACGGTACATCCACAATTTTTCGAGATACTGGACATCGCCAAAACAAAGCCTATTAAACACCTGATGGTAAATACCAATGGTATAAGAATAGCCAAAGATGAAGCCTTTGTAGCCCGCCTGGCAACCTATATGCCCGATTTTGAAATTTACCTGCAATTTGATTCCTTTAAAAAAGAAGCCCTGGAACAATTGCGAGGGGAAGACCTTCGCGAGGTGAGGCGCAAGGCGTTGGAAAACCTGAACAAATACAATCTTTCGACCACCCTTGTTGTCACGTTGCAAAAAGGTTTAAATACCGACGAAATAGGTAAGATAATTGAATATGCATTACAGCAGCCTTGCGTTAGGGGCGTAACTTTTCAACCAACCCAACAAGCCGGACGGTTGGAAAACTTTAACCCGGCAACTGACAGATATACATTAACTGAGGTGCGTACAGCGATATTAGAACAAACAGACATTTTTAATAAACATGACCTGATCCCTGTACCTTGCAATCCTGACGCCCTTGTAATGGGCTACGCCTTAAAGCTTGGCGGACAAGTTTTTCCCTTAACGCGGATGATAAACCCTGACGATTTGCTTGATAACTCAAAAAATACCATTGTTTACGAACAGGACGAGCAATTGAAAATGCACCTGCTCAATATGTTCAGTACAGGCAACTCGGTGGATAAGGCACAGGAGCATTTAAAATCAATTATGTGTTGCCTGCCGGAGATTGATGCGCCAAATTTGAGTTACGATAACCTGTTCAGGGTAATAATTATGCAGTTTATTGATGCGCAGAATTTTGATGTGCGGGCGATAAAAAAATCGTGCGTGCATATTGTAAACAAGGATATGCAGATCATCCCTTTTGAAACCATGAATATTTTTTACCGCGATGATAAAATTGAATACCTTAACCAATTAAGATCGGAAATACCAGTATGACAGAAGAAACCAAAAATGAGGATAACGAACCCGTTGAACCGCCGAAGCCAGTTAATGAAGTAAAACCCAATCCCGGGATGACGAGCGTGGCCCTCAACCTGCTGGCGCTTGCATTTTACACTATAGTTTGCAAATTTATTGATGGCGGGATCATTCTTGATGCATTTCTGATTTTTTTTCATGTGATTATTTGCATAGGCATGGCGTTGGGAAAACGGAGTTGGATGTGGTTTTTGAGTGCAGTATTGGTTTTGGCGATAGGGTTTTCAACTTGCGTGATGTTTGGAAATAATTTAGACTTTAAATAATATTTCATTATCCCATCATCTCTGCCAAAACGCCTTCTTTTAATGAATTTGTTGACATTACCACTTTTTTAACCCCAAGCTTTTCAATAACAAAACGGGTAAGCAAGGAAGCCGTAACGATCATATCAATCCTGATGGGTATAATTTTTTTCACCATTAATCGGTCCTGGTGTGTGGAGCGGACGATCTTTTCTATCAAAGCTAACAGCTCGTCATAGTTAAATTCGCAATGTTTAGTCTTTTTCAGGTCAAAAGGATAGCCTTTTGCTGATTCAATTACTTCGGCATAACTTTCGAATACGCCTGATGAACCGATAATGTTTTCGATAGCATGTTTTGACGTTGCTGAAAATAAGCTTTTTAAGCAATCTTCGAGGTAAAGGTTCAAAGCGGTGATAGATTCTGGCGGAATAGGATCAGTCCGATGAAATGTGTCCATTAACCGCGCGGCGCCAATTTCAAAGCTTTGTTTCCATAATATCTTATCTGCGTTACAAATAATAAATTCAACGCTACCGCCGCCGATGTCAACTATCAGGCTATTTGGTTGGGATAAACATCCTGCCGCTTTAATGCCCTGGTAAATAAATGAGGCCTCCATATCGCCATCGATAATTTCGATACCGATGCCCGTTTGGGTTTTAACCGCCTTGATAAAATCATCTCCGTTTTCTGCATTCCGCAAAGCCGAAGTTGCAATAGCACGTAGTTTTTGTACCTGGTATTTTATCAGAAGGCTATTAAACCGCTGCATGGTATTAATGCCCCGGTTAAAGGCAGCTTCAATAATATAACCTTTATTAATGCCACCCTCGCCCAGTTTAACCGGTTCCTGCACATGCTCGATCTCATTAAAACCGGATGAGGTAACTTCAGCGATCAATAAATGAAAGGTATTAGTGCCGAGATCCATTACGGCTATGCGTTTATTCATGCATCTAAAATAAATAATCCCTTAAATTGTTTAGAAATTTAAGGGATTGAAGCTTATTTAAATTAAAAATCCGAAATCAAAATAAATCTAAAATCGTAATTCGTAAACCGTAAATCCCTTCATTCTTTATAAAAAAACCATTTCACCAACTCTTTATAACTTGCCTTTTTACCGTACATTAAAATGCCCACGCGGTAAATTCGCGCTGCGATGTAAGTAGTAAACAGGAAGCCAAGCACCATTAGTGACATTGACAGCGCCAATTGCCATGGCTGGACACCACCAAAAGGCAGTCGTATCATCATGGCTACAGGGGCCGTAAACGGGATAATAGAAAGCCATACTGCTAATGGGCTATCGGGGGTGTAAAATAATACCGATACCGATAGTATGTAAGTAAATAACAGTGGCAGGGTTATAGGGAACATAAACTGTTGCGTTTCGGTTTCGCTATCGACTGCGGAGCCAACTGCTGCAAACAATGCACTGTATAAAAGATACCCTGATACAAAATAAAAGATAAACATGCCCATTATGTAGCCAAACGGAATATTTTTTAATGCGCTTAAAATACCCATCATAGTGCCCTGCGGCGCGGAAAATGCAGCCCCCGCGATTTTTGTGGCGATAATGGACAAAATTATCCATGCTAAAAATTGCGTGAGGCCAACTAAGCCCACACCAATTATTTTGCCAAGCATTAGTTGGAATGGTTTTACCGAGGATATAATCACTTCGATGATCCGGTTGGTTTTTTCCTCAATAACGCCCCGCATTACTTGCGAACCGTAAACAAGCAAGGATATATAAATAAAAACGGCACAGGCTATTCCTATACCGATATCGGCCCCTGCATTGGCTTTTTTGTCGCCCGCATCCGTTACTTCTATCGAATTTAACGATATATCACTTTTTATAGAATGAAGTAACGCTGTGTCTATATGGTTTTTTAACATACCATCATTAATAGCGATCTCATTCATTTGTTTTTCAATCTCTCCGGTAAGGGTGAAACCGGGTTTCTTTTTTGAATATATCCGTACGGAGTCTTTCTTACCATAGTCGATCGATATTTGCAACGCAGACATATTGTCATCCTTTATCAGGGCTTTTTTTACTTCGCTTAAAGATTGGTGGGTAGTTTCAAATTTCAGGTTCTTTATATTGTGAAATTTCCCGGCAAATGTGCCGCTCTCGTCAAGCACCTCTATAACCTTCTGTTCACTTAACTCACCACTGCTTTTAGCTATTAGCGTAATAACTGCGCCCATAATTAAAATTAAGCAAGGCACTACAAAAATCATTATGATAAATGATTTTTTTCG
>JABDCF010000062.1 GCA_013288235.1 Bacteroidota bacterium
AATTTAACCGGGCGCTACCTTAAGTATATTGCTTACCATAGTTTGTGAAAGGGTGTAAAGTTCGTTAAACCCCTCCCTGCCTACTGTGCGAAGTTTGCAACTTCGCACCCGTTTGAAAAACGAAGGACAGCGAATACAGTCCGCCTTGTGTTTAATCCCTGCCTTTACGTGCATATTCATCACGCAGCATCTTGACGAAATCCTCCTCTTTTCGGGGAAGAAAAAATCCGAGGATGCAATTGGGATTGCGTATGCATATTTGAATGTGGCTTTTTAGTTGGATACCCGAACCAGGGAAAGCTTCTCCGCCCTCCATAAACGCTCCCCGCACCGAATCAAAAAGTTGAATATTGGTATGCCCGTCTTTTGCAAATTTTTGGTGCAAATTAAATATCCTTTCGTTCATGAACTCAATTACTGCACAGTCCAATTCCCGTTTTAATTTATCCTTATGCTTGTCGCCGCTTACATCTGTATTTACAGGCATTGGCCTGCCGAGGGTATTGTTAGATAGTTTCATGAGGGTATAATAGGCTGCAACAACCTCAATGTGTTTGCTATCTAAAAGATCGCAACAATTGTTCAGATCAAGCACTGCACCGATCACAGCTGCTTCCTTTATCTTTTTTTGCGTAACATACCCCTCGGCCCACTCCAGCGCACGCATTTCATTGTATTCCCAAAAGTACATGCCATGTCCAAGCCAATCGTATGGCTTTTCGCTCTTTTTGATCAGGTCGGGATTTTGTAACAACTTGTCACGTGTATCACGATCACAGCCATGAAAACCTATTACCAGGTTGGGTCTGCTGTCGTACATGATGATTAAGCCTCGATTTTCCCGAGTTCTTTGTAAGGTTGGGTGTAATTACCGGCATTGTCAAGTATACCTGCTGAAATAAGGGATTTGAGTGCCTCTTCCTTCGTCAGGTCCTTTTCCAATTCCTTAGCTAAGTCAATTAATACTTGTAAGTCTTTCTCGCTCATTATTTTGAGTTGTTGTTTATTTACATATTCGGTATTACAAATTTACCAATTAGATTAAAGACCTACAAATTTTTCTTCGTGTTGCCCGTAGTCTTTCGTTGACGCTGGTTGTGGTTGTAATTAAGCAGGCGCTGCCTTATGTTTGTGATTTCGCTGGTTTTGCGGAAGAGGTACAAAGGTTGTTAACCCCTCCATACCCTCCCCTTGAAAGGAATTTGAGCGAACACTTTTATTATTTGTATATCCCGTATCATCCGGGCATCGTTCCTCATCCGCACGTCTTTCTTCTTCATCTGCACATCCGCACACCTGCACATCCGCACATCTTTTCTCCTCATTCATACATCGTAAAAGCCGGTTAACCGTAGCCAGGCCTATCCCCAACTGTTTGCTGATATCCCGCTGGCTAAGGCCGGCGGCGGCGAGTCCGGCTATTTTATTGGCAAATTGCCGGCGGCTGGCGGCGCTGCGGGTAAGCAGGTGATGGTGTTCGGCGCTGTAGCCTTCGAACGTGAAATGTAAAAAGGCGCCGGGCTTTTGGATACGGCACAAGCATACATTATCGGGGCCGTAGCGCTGAGCGGTGTTGCGCTGCTTTATTTGTTTGAGGTAGCAAAGTTGGGGGTTGGCGGTGCTTTTGCCGATGGTGAAGGCGCTGTCGGCAAAGTTGATGAGCAGCTTGCTGCCGTGCAGGTCGTCGGCGCTGATGGGCTGGGTGGCGTTGCGCCGTTTGGGGGTATGCGCCAGTACCAGGATGGACAGCTTGTGGTCGGCTTTTAGCGCTTTGAGGCTTTTCATGAGCGAAAGCGCCACCACCGAATTTTCGGTGCCGCCGCGCAGGCAGGTAATGTTATCAATAATGAGCACGGTGGCCTTACTTAGCTGTACTTTATATTCGATGGCGGCAATGAGCAGGTCGTTTTCGTCGACATTGGGCGGCGGGTCGGGGATGAAATTGTACTGTGCGCGGTAAAAGTTATCCGAAAACTGGTGGTCCTCGCCCCCATTGCTGTAGCGCTGCCCAAACTGGGCGCCGGTGAGTTCGAAATCGATATAGAGCACGCGGGCGGGCGGCGCCTGGCAGGCGAAAGGTGCGATGCCCTGCCCGCGTGCAATGCTTTCGCCAATTTGCACGGCCAGCACGGATTTGCCGATATTGGTATCGGCAAACAGCATACACAGTTCGCCCTGGTGCCAAAGTTCGCCAAACAGCATTTTGGCTTTGGGTTCGCGCCGGGCAAGTTCCAGCCAACGGTTACCTTTTTCGAAGGTGAACAGGCGATGGCTTTCTTCGGCGCTGGGCAGGCGGCGTTCGGGCCGGTTTTTTCTTTTGGCGGGGCGGTACGGCAGCCCGCGGCTTTCGGCGCGCAGCTGTTCGATGAAGGATGGGCGTTCGGACGATGGATTGGTTGACATGGCTGTTTGTATTTATGGCGGGTAGACTCACCCCCGGTCATCGCTTCGCTTGACCACCCCCTCTCTACTTCGTATAGAGGGGGAAAGAAGGCTGGTGGGGAGGGTGGGTCAACTATCGGCGCGACATTAGGAGCTGTGAACGATTACAACAAATTTAAGTGGTTGCAACCGTTAATGTGGTGACAGTGTTTTGTCAGTATAAACTACATAGGCGTTCGGAAAACTTGGGTTGCAGCTAAAATTTGCCCCCTGGGGTTTAAGTTTACCCATATAATAATTTTCCTTGAGGCGGCCTCACCACCCGCTCGTCGCGAAGCAATCACTACACTTGCAAAATCAATGAACCGGCGTGCATATGTTACCTGCCAGCCGCACGCCGTAAACACAATGCACTACATTCCGTTGAATGTCCTGTTCGGAGGTTGCTTCGCAATGAGCGGCTGTATCATCCTGAAACATGAAATTATTGATTATCACCTATTTAGCTAAATCAGCCGGTTTATTAAAAAACAAACCGGCTGATAATGAGCGTGTTTCACAGCGTTCCGGGTGTTCCGTTGTGAAAAATGGAACGCTAAAATGCGATGACGGTAAAATAACTTTACTGGTGGCCCCGTGACATAGCGTCAAAGGCATCTTTCGATATCTTATCATAATCGGGCGCTATACCAAACGTGCCGGCCGGGGCCTTTTGATCAGAAACGCCGGTTATGGTATATTCATTAATTACAGGTGCGCCATCCGGCCCCGTCTGGAATGATGGATATTGTATCGGGACGCCACCAATAGCTGCGTAATATTTGTCGATAACAGCAGCGGGTAATGCTATGTCATTGGTTATCCAGATATCATAGGTTTTTTGCGTCCTGGTATCCGTTGCCACTACTTTTTTACAGTTAAAGCCAGCTACCTGTTTTGTTTCGGTTGATGGCGCAAAGGTAAATGCCGGAAAAGTGCTTACCACCTGGTTAATTTCGGCAGGCGTATAAATTGCAGCTTTTTTTATCTTGTAAGCAGGTGCGTCAGCTAAAACAGCATAAAATTTGTAGTTGGCGTCGGCCAAAAGTTTAAGATTTACCGGGCCCGCAGAAAATATCGCTGCGGTGGAATCAGTTCTGAAGTATTGCTTCACTTCAACCTGCTGGCCGTTGCCGCTTGTTGTCATGGTTAACAGGCCTTCTGTATAGCTTTTTTGCGCACTGGCGCTCAAAATGGTTGCTGATAAGGCAATGCCAAGAGCAACACTCAAAAATTTGGTTTTCATAATTTTGTTTTTTATTTAATACATTTTAAAGATTAATTAATATGGATGAAAAATATTACTGCAAACTGCCAACCCCTAACTGCCAACTGGAACCGGCACGTATTTATTTACCACTTTTCCGCTCTTGTAAGCCATTGAGCTTTCTAATTTCAAAATTTTCCGCTCCTTAAAAATGGAAAGGCCGGCACCAATGGCAACAGGGTTAGTGATGATATAATATTCATCAATTAGGTTAAGGCTTATGAGCGAACTTACAAAACCGGCGCCGCCATAAACGAGCATATCCTTGCCGGGTTGTTCTTTTAGTGCCTGTACAGCCGTGGCCAGGTCGCCGTTTTCTACTTCGAGGTTGCGGCCGGGGAGGCTTGTTTCGCTGCTGCTGAAGGCGATCTTGCGGTGATTGGTAATCAACTTTGCCAAAGGGTTCCAGGGGTTGTCGGGCTGGTTGTCGGCCACGTTTTCCCAGTGGGTACAGAATCCGGAAGCAGCCAGTTTGCGGCCCAGCAATAAGGTATCGCAGCTGGAGGCAAGGTCGACGCCGAACCCGATAATCTGTTGTAAAGCCTCCGGGTTTGGTGTGCCAGGTATAAACACCCAGTCGTTTTCGCCATTTGGCCCGCCTACAAAGCCATCAATGGTCATTTGTATTTGTAATTTTAGTTTTCTCATGGTTATTGTTTTAAAATTGATTTATTCCGAAGCAAGTAATTCATCCAACACGGCAAATGTCGCTTCAGTGCCCTCTTTGAAGCCCCCTTCCACAAACCATTTGATGGTGGATTCATTTTCAAAGCTAATCATCATATCAACCTTCGTTCTATTACCGTCAATGGACGAGAATGTCGTGTCCCGGTATGATTTTGGGGCATCAGGGTTTGGGTTACCTTCCCCGTCACAAAACATACCCGTTGCGGAAATAGCACTGCCATTTTCAATTGCAGTAAATTCAGCATAAACCCAGTGTTTCTGGCCTTCCGGGCTAACCATGGCATAAAGCGATATTCCGCCGGCCCTAAAATCCCATGTTTTTATTTCGGCCCTCCATGGTTTCGGCGCTGTCCATTTTACGAGCAGGTCAGGGTCAGTAAAGGCTTTCCATACTTTTTCAACCGGCGCATTAAATTCGCGCACCATGTGGATCTTTTTAGCAGGAAGGTCTGGTTCGAAGAAAAAATTGTTTGTCATGATTGTTTAGTTTATATGTCCTTTAATAAGTTATCTAACTGGTTAAAACTGGTCTCCCACATCTTGCGGAAGGCTTCCATCCAACGGTCTATCTCTTTCATTTTATCAATATTTAGCTGGTAATAAATTTCCCGCCCGCGTTGGTCCTGGTCAACAGCGCCGCATTCGGCCAGTATCTGTATATGTTTTGATACTGCCTGCCTGCTGCTGCCAAAATGGGTGGCGATGGCATTGGGGGTCATGGCGCCTACAGTGAGCAGCATGAGTATGGCCCTGCGGGTAGGGTCGGCTATGGCCTGGTAAATATCTCGTCTAATGTCCATTTGCAACTATTTGATTGCAAATATATATGCAATTATTTGATTGCACAAATTTTTTTGAAAATATTTTAAAAAACCACTGCAGGTGTAATCATGAGAAAACAGGAGGGGATTTAAGCCAAAAAACAGGTAAGATATATTAGCTATGGATGGCGCGTTTCTTATTGGGTATTTAAACGGGCAATTAAAATCAAATATATAAAAAGACCTTAAATGTTTGCCGGGCGATACTTGAAAAGGCGGCCTTGCGTATACAGTAAGAATCGTAAGTTTGTTTTTAAACAATAAGCAACAGCACATGCCGGTTTTATCATACATATCGCTGCCGCCACTGCATGATGGCAGTTACCTGCAGCATATCCCAAGCCTTAACAAAGGGTTAAGGCTCAACCTGAAAAGTAATGTAACCTTTTTTGTGGGCGAAAACGGGTCGGGCAAGTCTACCTTGCTGGAGGGTATTGCCGAGCAGTGCGGGTTTAGCCTGAGAGGGGGCAGCCGAAACCATAATTTTAATACCGGGCACCGCTTTGAGGGGTACGAGTCGCCCCTGGCGCAATATGTGCAATTGGGCTGGACACCGCGCCGTATTTTCGATGGCTTTTTTATGCGGGCCGAAAGCTTTTTCAATTTCGCCTCCTATATAGATGAACTGGCTTTGGACGATAACCGTATTTTACGCGCTTATGGCGGCAAATCGCTGCTTGAGCAGTCGCACGGCGAATCGTTTCTTAACTTATTTAATAACCAGTTCGAGAATGGTGTTTATATCCTTGATGAACCCGAAGCGGCGCTGTCGCCATCGCGGGTGCTGGCCTTTATGTCGGTAATACACCAGCTGGAACAAAATGGCCGGGCGCAATTCCTGATAGCCACCCACTCGCCCATACTCATCTGCTACCCCGGCGCCACCATTTACCAGTTTGATGAAGAGGGCATCCGCGAAACCACTTACGAAGAAACCGAACATTTTAGCCTAACCAAATCGTTTTTGAATAACCCGGGGGTGTATTTGAGGCATTTGATGGAGGGGTGAAGAATACTTTATACTTAAAGTCCCGGCGGGGGCTATCGAAGACCACCCTGCACTGCTTGTTGGCAGTAACGCCGCAAATGTTTGTAATCGATTATCCATCCGTAATAGTTATTAGGTAACTCTTCAATTGTCCTGATGCATATTTGCCATGCGCAGGGTCTGTCAAAGACGACCCTGCTGAGACAAAATGAGCGAGGGATATATTTTGCAAGCTTTACAGCTTACTTACCAACTCCGCTATCCTGTTCGATATCCCTACCTCATTATCATACCAGGCTACCACCTTCACCATTTTGCCTATAGCCTTGGTGAGCGTGCCGTCAACAATTGACGAATGGGTGTTGCCAAGGATATCTGAAGATACATAAGGTTCTTCGGTATATTCCAGGATGCCTTTAAGCGAATTTTCGGCGTAGTGTTTAAATAAGGCGTTCAGCTCGGCAACAGGTACTTCTTTCTTTAGGTTAATGGACAAATCCACAATCGATGCGTCGATAACCGGGACGCGATAGGAGTAACCATCCATTTTCCCTTTTAAGTTTGGCAATACATCGCCTATGGCTTTAGCTGCACCTGTGGTTGTTGGGATGATGGAATAGGTTGCTGCACGTGCCCGTCTTAAATCTCTATGCGGTGCATCCTGTAAGTTTTGATCGGCCGTAAATGCATGCACAGTAACCATGTAGCCGGATTCCACCCCAAATTCCCTATCCAGTATATACAAAACAGGGGCAATGGCGCCTGTAGTGCAGGATGCGGTTGAATAGATTAAATCATCCGTTATAATTTCGTTATTAATACCGTGCACAATGGTTTTTACGCCGCCTGTAGCGGGAGCAGTGATTAATACCTTTTTTGCACCGGCATTGATATGTGCTTGTGCTGTCGTTTTATCCGTAAACCGCCCGGTGGCTTCTATCACAACATCAATGGCCATATCTTTCCATGGCAGCTTTTCGGGGTCACGTTCGCTCAGCAGTTGTATCCGTTTCCTGTTTACTATCATGGCATCGTCATCGGCAGACACTTCTCCCGGGAACCGGCTGTGGGCGGTATCATATTTAAGCAGGTGGGTTAATGTTTTAATATCCGTCAGGTCGTTTATAGCCACAACTTCTATTTCTGGTTTATTTTGTAGTGCCCGAAGGGTCATCCGGCCTATGCGGCCGAAGCCGTTAATTGCTATTTTCATATTGTTTTATATTAATTCATGTGATGTTAAAATGGGTTGCAGGATGTCACCGATACCAATAGCTTTTAGCGATGTCCTGAATGCACGGCGGTAATCGGAAGGCGTAACCATTAAATGCCTCAAAAATGTCCGCCTCATGGAAACCAAACCGCCGAGGCCGCATTTTTCAGCGATGCTTTCAAGTGGCATATCCGTATCTTCCAGGTATTTGCGGGCGGCTTCAACCCTTAGTTTTTCAATAAATTTAGCGGGCGGCAAACCGGTTTGTTTATGAAATACGCGGGTGAAATTTCTTGGGCTCATGTTCAGCTGTTCGGCAATTCGCGATACATCCAACTGTCCATGCAGGTTTTCAATAAACCAGCCATGCAATTTTTCAGCAATGTTTGAACTTTCATACGCCGGGAGCAAATTACCAAACTGTACCTGGAAACCGGGCCTGCTTAAATAAAAAACCAATTTGCGGGCCACCTGGACGGCAATATCTTTGCCATGGTCTT
Source organism: Bacteroidota bacterium (assembly GCA_013288235.1). GTDB lineage: Bacteria > Bacteroidota > Bacteroidia > Sphingobacteriales > Sphingobacteriaceae > Mucilaginibacter. The sequence continues at coordinate 7,898 of JABDCF010000062.1, forward strand.
CCTCTACCAAAGCAAGCGCAAGGTCAATGCCTGATGATACCCCGCCTGAAGTATAAATATGCCCGTCGCCGGTATAAAACGCGGTAGCGTCCACATCTACCAGGGGATATTCCTTCTTTAATCGTTCACTCCGTTGCCAATGTGTTGTAGCTTTTTTGCCGTTTAATAAGCCAGCCTCGGCCAAAGCAAATGCCCCTCCGCAAACTGACCCTATGCGGCGTGTGTTCGTTTTATTTATCCCCGATAACCAATTATAGAACTCAGTAAATTCCGGCTTTTTTAAAGCCTGGAAATCATTGCCGGCTACTATCAGCGTATCAATGGGCGTTTTTATTTCCATTGCGCAGTACTGGCAAGCTATCTCTATCCCGGTTGGGCTGCTGATTTTTTTATCCATGGTAGGCGATACGATCAAAATATCGTAACCAGCTTTGGAGCCGGAGGCACTTAAACATTTATCGGCATTGGTGAAAACATCCGCAGGCCCCGCAAAATTAAGCAGTATATTACCCGACATAGCAACAATTACCACTTGTTTTCTTTGCTGGTCATCAACGATCATACATTCATCATCATTCACCTAACAAAGTTATATCTAAAATTTATTGTCTCAAAGGACATAAATTATACATTTTAGGCCAATTAACTAACTAAACTCTTTTCCAGGCGCGAACAGGCGCTCAAAACGCTATCATTAAACCATGATACCTGAAAAGGTGGCTTTTTTATACCTTTATACTAACATTTTGCAATCCGTTAAAAGCGCAAAAAAGCTACAATATCCGTCACCATAAAATAATAACCGCATGAAAAACGCCGATATCACCGACCCCATATTCCGCGAAGCCGTTGAAGCTATAGATGCAGGTGATATCGCCTCGCTAAAAAACTTATTGACACTGTACCCCAAATTAACAAGTGAGCGGCTTAACTATCCAAACGGAGGATATTTTAAAGACCCTTACCTGCTTTGGTTTGTGGCCGATAACCCCATCCGAATTGATAAATTGCCCCCAAACATTGTGGATGTTACCCGTTTGCTGATAGAATATGTGAAACAAGGGGCCCCGGATAGCATTCAACAACAATTGGATTATACACTGGGACTGGTGGAAACCGGTCGTATTCCACGGGAGTGCGGGTTTCAAATTGAAATGCTCGGCCTGCTGATTAATGCAGGGGCAAAGGTTAGCAACGTTATGGGCGCAATTACAAATAGAAATTTGGAGGCAGCAGAATATTTGATAAGCCGTGGCGCTCAGCTAACCCTTGTAGCTGCCATTTGCCTTGGGCGGCGCATGGATGATATTAACCGGTTGGCTGCCGCGGTCAGCCCGGATGAAAAATTAACCGCGCTAACCGCTGCCGCGTTTTATGGCAATGCCGGAATGGTTGCTTATTTATTGGGACTGGATGCAAATCCTAACGGCTATCCCGCCAGTGACAGCGGCTTTCATCACCATGCCACGCCGCTGCACCAGGCCGTTAGTTCCGGCTCGCTTGAGGTGGTGAAGTTATTGATAAATGCCGACGCTAAATTAGACGCCCCAGACAAGATGTTTAATGGCACGCCACTTGACTGGGCAATATATATGCCAACCGAAGCAGGCCAGGATGAAACCGCGAAAAAGAATTTTGCCCTCATCGCTGATTATCTGCGGGACAAGCAATAAATCGGGTAAAATGATAGTTGAAGGAATTGCACCCTTTGAAGGCTTTGGAGAAAATACAAATAGTTTTATTTCATACCTTCGTAGCATCTATTATCGAAAACATATGGCCCGTACTTTTTTTTCTTTCTTACTGATTAGTTATGCCTTTGCTGGTTTTGCACAAAATAAGGATATCCCTGCTTTGCTACAGGTTCCTCAAGGCAGCAAGTTAATTATGCACACTTATGCTAAAGGGGTACAGATATATCTTTGCAAGCAAGATTCCAAGGACACATCACGCTATATTTGGACATTTATAGCACCTCATGCTAATCTGTACGACGACAGCCGCTACCACCATCTTGTTGGTAAACATTACTTTGATGCAGGGAAAAATCCCATGTGGGAAGCTGCTGATGGGTCGACGGTCGTGGGGCTCAAAGTACAACAGGCCAACTCGCCAGACAGCCTTGCTATTCCATGGTTACTGCTGAAAATGGCCGCAACCACTGGGAACGGTATTTTAACACCTGTGGCTTTTATCCAAAGAATTTATACAAAAGGCGGCAAGGCCCCGGCAACGGCCGACAGGCAGCACGCAGGGCAAACTGTAGAGGTGCCTTATACGGCTGAATATCTTTTCTACAGCGGACATTAGAACCCGTACCGTATTTCGATTCCAATTTACTGGAAATAAATTTAGTAAGATAATTACCATAATCAGCCCGGCCTTTTCTTTGTTCTTCTTTAACTTGCCCTTTATCCGGAAAATTAAATGTACCTTGCCGACTTAAACAATAATATAATTAATATAATGGCAACAGGAACAGTAAAATTTTTTAATGAATCAAAAGGCTTCGGCTTTATTACACCATCTAACGGTGGCAAAGAAGTATTTGTACATGTTACAGGTTTGATTGACAAGATCCGCGAAAGCGATGAAGTTACTTACGAAGTAGAAGAAGGCAAAAAAGGCCCAAGTGCCGTTAATGTTAAAATAGCTTAAGCTGAATTGGCAAGATCGACTGAAACATTTGGTAAAAAGGAAAAAGAGAAGGCCCGCCTAAAAAAATCCAAAGAAAAGAAGGAAAAGGCCGAAGACCGAAAGGCTAATGCCGGAAAGGGCAAAAGCCTTGAGGATATGATGGCTTATATTGATGAGTATGGGAATATTACCTCCACTCCACCTGACCCATCCCGGAAGATAAAGATCAATGCAGAAGATATCCGGATTGGCGTTGCCAGGCAGGAAGACATACCGCATGATACTGTCAGGAGTGGAGTGGTAAGCTTTTTTAATGAAGCAAAGGGTTACGGTTTTATCAAGGATTTGCAAACGCAAGAAAGTATTTTTGTGCATATTAACGCTTTAACCGAGCCGTTGAAGGAGAATAATATGGTCACTTTTGAAACGGAGCAGGGTCAAAAAGGCTTATCTGCAATTAATGTAAAAAAGAAATAATTATGGTGGCCAAAACAACAGCGTCGGCAATTCAAAAGGAAAATTTCAAAACAAGGTTTGCAGAAATTATCGAAAACAACGCAAGTTTAAAAGATCAATATTCTATCCAGTTTTTTGAAACCGCCCAAAAAAGCAATTACGGTTTTACCGGGCGCGATGGAAAATCTTTGAATATTTTATCGAGCCTGAGTTTAGAAGAAGCTGAAAAGTATAAGGTTTTGAAAAGCTCCTGGCAGAATTAATTTGACCGGACAGTCGGAAGTCATTCTTAACAAATAGCAAAGGCCGTTTTGAACTCAAAAACGGCCTTCTCTTGTTTTAAACAGTTGCAGCTGAGGTTTAGCGTATTTTCCCTGATATGTGGCATAGATAGGTTCGTGTAGCTTATCGGTAAAAACATTCCCTTTATCTATAAATTCTCCGCCTTTGTCGATTTTAAAAAAAAATGACGTTTAAGGTACGTAGTTTTAGAATACCAAAAAAAAATTTTATGCATTTTAAACAACGATTCATCGTAACGGCGGGCATACTTACAGTTATAACTTTAAGTGTTGGCGCTACATTGCCTCAGCAACAGCAAGGTCCGCCGCCATTGGTAAACCTGAAGGTTTTCCCTAAAAATATACCTTATCGTGTACTTGATCATGAGATGGATGCCTGGTCTGCTTCTTTGGGAGTACGTTGTAATTTTTGCCATGCACGAAACGAGCAGACAAATAAAATGGATTTTGCGAGCGATGCAAAACCGGAAAAGACAGCGGCACGCCATATGTTCCAGATGACAGCGAAGATCAACAGGAAATTTTTTGAGGCCAAAAAAGATACTTTGGGAATGGTTATGACAACCGGTGTTAATTGTAATACCTGTCATCATGGCACGGCACATCCGGAGTTAAAGATACCAGAAGAACATCATGGCCCCGGCGGCCCTCCGCCCGGCGCACCGGGAGCACCTCCGGCTGGTAATAAACCGTAATTTATTAAATTTTAAGGGTGGCTGCATGCCGGCCATCCATTAAATAATTTTTTGACAGGCTTACAAAAGGCTTGTTTTAGATACTATCATGAGAAATTTTTTTGCCTTTATCGTTGTTGTCTTAATATATTGTTCAAATAGTTTATATGCACAGGCACCTGTTACGCGACCGGCAGTAACGTTTGAAATTAAAAACCTGGGTATTGCTACCAACGGCTCCATCGGCGGCCTCTTAACCAAAGTCCATTTTACGCCTGCAAATCTAAATTCAAGTACCGTGGAGGCCTCTGTTGATGTTAATACTATCAATACGGATAATTCCAGCAGGGACGAACATTTACGCAGCGAAGATTTTTTTGATGTATCACATTATCCGAAGATGGTGCTCAAATCAGTTGCCTTTAAGCACAAAAATGGTAATAGTTTTATTGGCGTTTTTACCCTCACAATTAAAGGCAAGGCAAAACAAATTGAAATCCCATTTACTGTTTTGGATAAGGAAAATGTATTTGAATTTAAAGGTACATTTAAAATAAACAGGCTGGATTTTGGGGTTGGCGGTACCAGCATGATCCTCTCCAATGATGTTATTGTCAATATTGACTGCGAAGAAAAAAAACAGGACTCGATTCCAATATAACCCCTTTCTTTTCCAGGTAATCCCGGTTGAACGGCGGGAATTGTTAGTGCTGGGGCTGGTGATTCAATCCAAGCCCATTACCCAAATACCTTCAACCCAGAGCATATACCTGCCGGGTTGAAACTCGCCGTAAGCTAAAATAATAATCGTATTGTTTTTTTTATAGTAGTACAAGCGTAAATTATAGCTGCCCTTATATAAATTTAAAAACCCGCCATCGGTAATAAACCCGCCTGTTTTTACAATGAAATCAAACGCTGGTTTCTCGATTATATGTGCCAGGTCTTCAAAGTTATTGGCCGCAAAGTCTTTAAGCTTTATGGAGATACTTGCACCTGCTTCGGTGTTTAAATCAAAAACCGTATTTAATATTTCCGGTTCTCGCCCATCAAATATCAGCGACTTTGCCTTGTTATAAACTGTTATCATTTTGGAGGCGTACTGCTTACCTGGACAATATACCCGCCGCTTTTCAGGTCGTCGATAGAATAAGGTAATTCATATTGGATGCCTAATCCCGGTTCATTAAACCAGGGGATAATTTGTCCCCGTTTAACCGCTGGGATAGGCTTTATAATTTTATAAAGCCTATAAGGCGATTTTAGGGTGCTTGTCGGTAAAGCGCGTTTTGCAAAAGGTACACCTTTTTTACATACAAATTTCCCTTTATCGTGAAATGTACTGTCGGCGGTATAATAACCGCCATAACGGTCAATTAGCACCACGGTATCCAGCGTTACAATCTTTAACGTAATGGCTCCCCAATTTGGTGGCCAGCCGCCGTTAAGGCTATCCACGGTGAAAAAATGTTCCAGTTGGCCCCATTTTTCATTTTTCCAGAGCCGCCATGATTTTTTTGCGACAAATATTTTGGTGCTGTCTAAAAAAACGGGGACAGATTGCTTAAATGCTTCAAAACTAACACCCCGAACCAGGGAATCGTTCTTTGCATGAGGCTTTACTGAATGTGCTTTTTTTGAGATATGCAGTGTTTGCGCCCCGGCCAGGAAGGGGAGGAGCATTACTGCGAGCAACAGTACTTTTAATGATTTCATTTGATAAGATTATTGGTTAAACTGAAATAAAATTAACAGCAATAAATCTTATGTCAAAGAGAATGGGCATATTTATTTCAGGGATTTATCTGTCACTCCGCTCTTCCATCTTCAAATCTGTATCAAATGGGCTTTTTGTGAACGGATAAATGGATTGTTTAATAAATCCTTTTGGATATTGCGATTCATGCACACCGGTACCTGCGGGCCATTCCCTGCCCGGTAAATAATAAGTGCCAAACAAAATATCAATAAAAGGGAATATCGAAGCGAAATTATGCCCGTAATATTTAGGGTCTTCGCAGTGGTGCCAGTGATGGTATTGCGGCGTTGTGAAGATATATTTTATAAACCCGAAGTTAACGCGGGTGTTGGCATGTATAAGTACTGCATGTATAGCTATGAAAATAATATAAACGTTAAAAACCGTTGTAGAAAATCCCAAAACATACAACGGGATAAATGTCATTGCCCTTGTAAAAAATATATCCATAAAATGCGTACGGCTACCGGCGAGCCAATCCATATTTTGTGTGGAGTGGTGTATGGAATGGAAACGCCATAAATAAACCCGAGTATGAAAAAAGCGGTGTGCCCAATATTGAAATAGATCGGTAGTGAAAAAAGCTAAAAATAACGCTGCAATAAAGGGCAGGTTTTGCACCCATAAATGCACTTTATCAAATCCTATCCAGCCAAAAAACAGTACGGCAGGTTTTTGAGTGATAATGCCGAAAAACTGGATGAACAGATGGCTGATAACAAAATACATCAGGTCGGTACGCCATTCTTCATGAAACTTGGTTTGCTCAAGGTTTTTCGGGAAAAATAATTCCAATGGTATAAATATTACCGTCATTAAAAGCAAGTCAAGCAGCATCCAATCCAGTCCAAAATGCCAGCTTACTTTTTCAACACTGCGGCCCTGTACTGTAAATGCGCCAAGCAAAACGGCCAGTGCGGCTATGCTTGAACCGGTTAATGCCCATTTGATCTTTTTACTGAGTATTAAGCTTAATAAAGCAAAAAAGAATGAAGCTATTATCCCGGCAGCCATCAATACCTGCATACTTTCCTTTGTATAAATCTCCCTGAATTCGGGTGTGGTCAGTTGTTCAGGGTACTTAAAACAAAAAATACCCAACAATACTAAAGTGGCCAAAAAAATAGAGATATAGCCGCTAATCTGGCCCTGGCCAATTACTAAACGCTTATTTTGAGACATATTATTGGTGCAATTTTAATAGTGATAATAAAAGAGGAAGTTAAGGTATGTTTTTTAACTGTTATTGGCAAAGTATGTTTTGTTAACCAGCCCTAAACAGGCAGGCATCATCCCCCTGCCTGGCTAAACTGCAATATAAACGCCGAGCCGACGCCGCTGGTGGATTGCACCTGTATATTGCCTTTATGCAGCAGCATTATTTGTTTACAAAGGCTTAACCCAATGCCGCTACCTGATTTTCGGGTGCTAAAAAAGGGGATAAATATCTTATCTAATAACTCCGGCGGCATCCCTAAGCCGTTATCTGCTACCTTAACCAGTGTTTTATTATTTGATTGCACTTCGGCAGAGAGGGTAATGCGGGGGTGCTCCCTGTCTTTAACTGCCTCTACCGCGTTTACCATCAGGTTTATCATCACCTGCTCTATCAGGTTCATGTCGGCTTCAATAACAAGGGTAGGGTCGCGCAGGATAATTTCCAGCTCGATATGTTTTTTCTCGAAAGATGGCCGCATTAGGCTGTTCAGGGTTTCGAACAGGTTGCGAACTAATATTTTAGTAAGATCAAGCCTGGTGATCTTGTTGAGGTTACGGTAACTTTCGGTAAACTTAAGCAGGCCTTCGCTACGGCGTTTTATGGTGTCGATGCCCAGCTCAAGGTCTTCCATTTGGCTGCTTACCGGGCTATTTTTAATTTCGGGGCTTTGCAGGCGGTTTTTAAGGGTATCGGCCAACGAAGAAATTGGTGCAACAGAGTTCATTATCTCATGCGTCATTACACTAAGCAGCTTTTGCCAGGCTTTTGATTCTGTTTCATCCAGCGCCTCACTCACATTTTGAAAAGCTATCAGTTTAGATATCTTATCATCACTGCGTAGCACGCTTGCTGTTACTAAAATTTTAACCAGTTGCTGGTTGCGGGTGATGGTAATTATTTTGGCATCGCCAGGTTTTAGTTTTATGATCTCTTTATATAACTCTTCTTCGCGTTTTTCAAGCGAATGGATGGTTTTAAGATAGGGGACACCGATGAGTTTTTTGAAGGATTCATTAATCCAGCCGGTGTCACCGCTTTCCTGCTCGTACGATAATATGCCGGTATCAACCAACTCCAATATTTTTTGGAGGTACTGGTATTGCGTTTCGCGTTCGCGACTGATGAGTTTAAAGGTGGTGTTGATTTCGTTAAAACCTTTGCGCAAGGGTTTAAGTTCGTTGGGCGCTTTCCGTACATCAAAATGGCGCGAAAAGTCACGGTAGTGGATTGATTCAACAAATTGGCTTACCTCATCCTGTGCTTTTTTCTGAAAACGGATCAGGTCTATCACCTCGTAAACAACCAGCGGCATGGTTATTATTAAAAATATATAATAGGTTGAACCTTCAACTACCAATACCGAAGTTGCAGTAATAGTAATAAAAAGAAGTATCACACGCAGCACCAGCCGCCATTCATAGCGTTTAAATATCATATTTACTCAATCTGCGGTAAAGGGCGGTACGGGTTAGCCCAAGTTCCTTTGCTGCCCTGGTGATATTGCCATTATGTTTTTCTATCACGCGTAATATGGCATTTTTTTCCATGGTGCTTAAAGGCACATTATCGTCATCAACTATTACATCCCCGCCCGAGGTTTCTAATATCGAAAATATAAGGTCATCGGCTTTTAGCAAGGAGTCATCCGCCATGATCACCGCCCGCTCGATAGTATATTGCAGCTCGCGTACATTACCGGGATAGTTATAACCCTTTAATTTTTGAAGCGCTGCCACATCGAAATCCATCGAAGGCTTCAAATATTTGCTAGCATATAACTTAGCAAAATGCCTTGCCAGTATCACAATATCCTCATTACGCTTGCGCAATGGCGGCATGTTTATTTCAACGGTATTTATACGATAGATTAAATCTTTCCTGAAACGGTTTTCATTGGCCAGCTCATATAAGGGCAGGTTGGTAGCACATATCAGGCGTATATCTATGTCGACGGCTTTGTTGGTTCCTAAGCGCGTTACCTGCCTGTTTTGCAGTACGGTTAGCAGCTTTGCTTGCTGCTGTAGGGATATATTGCCAATTTCATCAAGAAACAGGGTGCCGCCTGTAGCGTCCTCAAACCTACCTGTCCGGTCTTCACGGGCATCTGTATAAGCCCCTTTTTTGTGTCCGAACAGTTCGCTTTCAAAAAGCGTATCGGTCAATGCGCCCACATCAACTTTAACAAAAGGCTTATCAGCACGTAACGAGCGTTCGTGTATCGCTTTTGCCATCAGGTCTTTGCCTGTTCCATTTTCACCCAATAATAAAATATTAGCATCGGTGGGGGCAATTTTATTTACTTTGTAAAAAATATCCTGCATCACTTCCGAGTCGCCAAGTATCGACGTATCTCCGGCAGTAGTCTTTACAGATTTTACAGTTTTGATACCCTCCTTTTTGTCTAACAGCTCTTTTATAGTATCTATCAGCTTTTCATTATGCCATGGCTTTACAATAAAATCATTGGCTCCTTCTTTCAGCGAGCGTACAGCAAGGTCGATATCGCCGTAAGCGGTTATCATGATAACACAAACAGCTGGTTTCCATTCTTTAATCTTACGCAGCCAGTAAATGCCCTCGTTGCCAGTGTTTATTGCGCTGTTAAAGTTCATGTCGAGCAAAACAAGGTCAACCTGGTTACGCTGCAACAGCCAGTTTAAATTTTCGGGATTCTTTTCTGTAATAACTTCCTGTGCCTCCGTTTTCAGCAAAAGCTTTACTGCGGTAAGTACATCAGGGTCATCATCAACAATTAAAACATTAGATTTTTTTAGTATCATTCTTTATTTGGTCATTGGTCATTAGTCATTCGGTCATTTGAAGTATGCGGTGTAAAATTGTAAATTTACTTCATAACATTATGACCAATAATTTCTTTGACGTTAAACATCATTTCCCGTCCTGCAATTTTTATGCTAAAAGCCGTCAATGGCATAAATATGAACAATAAATTGTAATTACAAACCACTATCTTTAACTATTGACCTGTTTACCAATGATTCAATACCCAATTGCTAAAATCAATGACATAATGACCAATGACCAATGACCAATTGCATTGTATCATTACCGTACACTTGCTGTAACAGAAGCGTACGCTTCAATATAGTATTTTAGGTTTAATATACTGAAATACAGCTATTTAATTTGTGGCATATCTTTTTATAACCATTAACAAACAATTACAAAATATAATATAACAACAGTGGACAGAATAATTGAAAAAAAGACCTGGAATACCAAACGATTACTAACTATTGGCGGCATAACAGCCATTGTTTTACTGATTGCGGGGAGCATTTATTTTACATCGGGAAAAAGCAAGCTTGATGTGGATACCGAGCGTTTAACCATAAGCACTATTACCAAGGGGCCTTTCCAGGAGAACATCCCGGTTAACGGCACAGTAATGCCTTTAACCACTATTTACCTTGATGCCTCAGATGGTGGCCGTGTTGAACAAAAATTTGTTGAAGACGGCGCCAATCTTAAAGTTGGCGACCCGATTATGAGATTATCAAATACCGACCTTCAATTAAGGCTGGCTGATGAAGAGACTGCGGTTTACGCAGCACAGACCCAAATGGAAATATCACATAACAATGCGGAGCAATACACTATTCAAAAATTGCAGAATATGGCCGCTGTGGAGATAGCTTATAAAGAAGCAGAAAGGATTTATAACCTGGATAAGGACCTGTATGCCAAAAAGGCGATAGGATTGCAGGAATATCAAACAGCAACTAATAATTATAACTATCAATTAAAAAGCAAAAACCTGGCCACACAAATATTAAAGCAGGACACTGTAACGGTTAAGCAGCAGGATGTTCAGTCGAAAGAGCAATTTACCCAAATGAAAAATACATTGGAGTTGCTTAGGCAAAAAGTAAGCGACCTAACCGTAAGGGCGCGTGTTGCAGGCCAGTTAACATCATTTACGGCCGAAATTGGCCAGGATGAAAAAGCAGGGGACCCATTGGGCCAGATAGACGTGCTTTCGGGCTTTAAGATCAGGGTGAGCATTGAAGATCACTATATACCAAGGGTTTTTACAGGATTGAAAGGCTTTTTTCAGTTTGATGATAAAACATATCACCTGGTGGTACAAAAGGTATTTGTACAAATTGTGAACGGGCAGTTCAATGTAGATATGGCATTTGTAGGCCCAACACCGACCGGCATACGAAAAGGCCAGACTGTGCAAGTGACACTTTCATTAAGTGATGAAACGACAGCATTGCTGTTGCCTAAAGGTGGATTCTATCAGCAAACCGGTGGCAACTGGATATTTAAAGTAAGTGCAGATGGCAAAAAAGCCTATAGGGTACCAATTCAGATCAACAGGCAAACAACCGATAATTACGAATTGGTTAGCGGGCTTGAGCCGGGCGATAAGGTAATAACATCAAGCTACGAAACGTATGGTGACATACAGGAACTGATATTGAAGAAATAGAGGAGAGAGTCAAGAACCAAGAGTCAAGAATCAGGAAAGAAGAGACGGGGATAAGCTCTATGATCCATGAACTAAAATAAAAGAGGAACTAATTAATTAACTTAAAACTATAAAAATCAAATCCTGCCACAAATTAAAAAAGGAGGGATTTAGGAGGCGCAAATGATAAAAATTACAGATCTCGAAAAATTTTACCGCACTGAAGAGGTAGAAACCATTGCTTTGAACAAGCTGTCAATTGAAGTTAAAAAAGGCGAGTTTGTGGCCATTATGGGCCCATCAGGCTGCGGCAAATCAACTTTGCTTAACATTTTGGGTATGCTTGACGATCCTGATGAAGGTAGTTACGTTTTTAACGGCGTTGAAGTAGCGCATTATACTGAGCGCAAAAGGGCTGATCTGCGCAAGCATAACATCGGCTTTGTTTTCCAGAGCTTTAACCTGATAGACGAACTTACCGTGTTTGAAAACGTTGAGTTGCCATTGATTTACACTGGTGTGCCATCTGCCGAGCGCGTAAAAAGAGTGGAAGAGGTGCTGGACAAAATGCAGATCATGCACCGTCGCAACCACTATCCTCAGCAATTATCGGGTGGTCAGCAGCAACGCGTGGCTATTGCCAGGGCAGTGGTTAACAAACCAAAACTGATCCTTGCGGATGAGCCAACTGGTAACCTTGATAGCAGCAACGGTAATGATGTAATGGAGTTATTGACAGACCTTAACGAACAGGGTACAACTATAATAATGGTAACACACTCCGAGCATGATGCCCGTTACAGCCATCGCATAATCCGCCTGCTTGACGGCCAGACTGTGGTTGAGAATATAATGATATAATTCTGAAGCCTAAAGTCTATAGTCTGAAGTCAGTGTAGAAATTCGACTCAGGACTTTCGACTACCGACTATGGACTTTAGTTATATAAGTTAATAATAAGTGCCTCCGCTAACCTCCTCCATTTTGGAGGGGTTAGCTTGAGTGTTGCCTTTATTTTGCCCCGAAAAATTAATGAACCGGGTTGAATAAGGAGATCTGATAAGTTATAATACAACTACCAATAATCAAATACGATGATAAAGAATTATTTAAAAACAGCAGTCCGCAGCCTTTTGAAAAATAAAGGGTTTACTGCAATAAATGTTTTAGGGCTTGCTTTGGGACTGGCTACCTGCCTGCTCATTGTTTTTTATGTATTCGACGAATTGAGCTACGACAGATATAATGCAAAAGCGGATAGAATATACCGCTTGAACAATGATATAAAATTTGGCGGGCTTGAAAATTCATATGCCGTAACCCCGGGGCCTTCGGCAGCGGCCCTAAAAGCCGATTTTCCTGAAATAGAACAGGTGGCAAGGTTTAGGAACCGTGGCGGCAACCAGGTACGCAAAGGCACACAGGATATTCAGGAAAACCGCATGGTATATGCCGATAGTACAATTTTTGAAGTATTTACGCTGCCGATGATAAAAGGCAATCCTAAAAACGCCCTGACCGAGCCGCATACTATTGTTATTACCGAGGATATGGCAAAAAAGTATTTTGGCCATGTGGATGTCCTGGGCCAGACATTAACTGTTAATGATAGTGTCCAGTACAAAGTTACCGGCGTATTACAAAATATTCCTTCACAGTCGCATTTTCATTTCGATTTCTTTATGTCGATGACCAGCACTAACTCCAAATATGACATTTCATGGTTCAGCAATAATTACTTCACTTATGTGCTGCTTAAATCTGGAGTAGACCCTAAAACGTTTGCTGCAAAACTACCGGAATTTATGATAAAACATGCCGGCCCGCAGTTGCAAACCATTCTGCATATGGATTTTAATACTTTAGAAAAAAATGGGAGCTATTTCAAACTTAGCATTATTCCGTTAACAAAGGTTCATTTGCAGTCAACCAGTATCGATGAGATAGAACCTAACGGCAATATTGATTACATATATATATTTTCGGCTACAGCCATATTTATCCTGCTTATTGCCTGCGTAAATTTCATGAACCTGTCAACCGCCCGCTCCTCAAACCGGGCCCGCGAGGTAGGGGTGCGCAAGGTATTAGGCTCACCGCGTTCTGCGCTTATTGCCCAATTTTTAACTGAATCGGTATTGGTAACCCTTATAGCGGCAATTATAGCTGTATTAAGCGCCTGGGGCGCACTTGGCTTGTTTAATCAAATATCAGGTAAGCAGTTAACCGTAACCCCACAAATATTGGGCTGGCTGGCACCTTGTTTATTAATAATTATTTTGGTGGTGGGCTGTTTGGCAGGATCATACCCAGCCTTATTCCTTTCGGGTTTTCAGCCCATAAAAGTTTTAAAAGGGAAACTTGCCGGTGGTTTTAAGGGCGGTATGCTGCGCAGCGTGTTGGTTGTTATACAATTTGCCATTTCCATATTTTTAATAGTAGGCACAATGGTTATCAGCGGTCAGCTTAAATATATACAAAATAAAGACCTTGGCTACAAGCGCGACCATGTACTGGTAATTCAAAATGTTTGGGCGCTTGGCAACTCATCAAAAATATTTAAAGAGGAAGTAAAACAACTGCCTGGTGTACATGGTGCTGCACTGTCGGATGCCTTGCCAACCGATGAAAACAGCAATAGCACTACCTATTTTAAAGACCCGGTTATAGACCAGAAACGTTCGGTATTAACTTTCGACTGGAATATCGATGAAGATTTTATCCCGACGCTTGGTATTAAAATGGCCGCAGGCCGTAATTTCTCGAAGGATATGACTTCTGATTCGACGGGCGTAGTGATCAACGAAGCTTTTGCAAAGCAGCTTGGCTATGCTAACCCGCTAAATCACCCTGTTTATACGCCTGCTGATGCAATGGTTACAAAAACAAATAAATACCACATTATTGGTGTAGTGAAAGATTTCAATTTTAAATCGCTGCATACAAGTGTTACCCCTTTGCTCTTCTCACTGAGTAAAGATATTGGCAACTTGAGCATACGTGTTAATACCACCGACATACCTGGTCTTATGGCTAAGATAAAAGATAGGTGGAAAGAACTATCGCCCAACAGGGAATTCAGCTATTCGTTTCTTGACCAAAACTTTGATGCTATTTACCGTTCAGAGCAGCGCATGGGGGCTATTTCCATTGCATTTACCACACTGGCCATCATCATAGCCTGCCTTGGTTTATTTGGCCTTGCAGCTTATGCTGCCGAACAACGCACAAAAGAAATAGGTATCCGCAAAGTATTGGGCGCCAATATATCAACCATAGTAAGTATGCTTTCAAAAGATTTTATAAAGCTGGTGATCATATCCATTTTAATAGCCGTTCCGTTTGCCTGGTGGGCAATGAGCGGCTGGCTGCAAGGTTTTGCCTATAGGCAAAATATGCAATGGTGGGTACCGGTAACAGCAGGTTTGTCGGCAATTGCCATAGCATTTATTACAATAAGTTATCAATCTATCAAAGCAGCATTGACAAATCCTGTTAAAAGTTTGAAAAGCGAGTAGGGTCGTTGGCAGTTATTAGCAGGCAGTTTGCAGTTAAAAAATTCAATAATTCGATAATTCAGTAATTCAATAATTGAAATGATACAAAACTATATAAAAACCGCATTTCGTAGCCTGTTAAAAAACAAAGGGTTTACCTTTATTAACGTATTTGGACTCGCTTTGGGGCTGGCTACCTGCTTGCTTATTGTTTTTTATGTGTTTGATGAATTAAGTTACGACAGGTACAACGTAAAAGCGGACCGGGTTTTCCGTTTAAACTACGATATCAAATTCGGCGGGGTTCAAAATCCTTATGCTATAACGCCCCCTATAGCAGGTGCTGCATTGAAAGCCGATTTTCCCGGGATTGAACAGGTTGCAAGGTTCAGGAACAGAGGCGGCAATAAAGTAAAAAAAGGCGCGCAAAATATACAGGAAGACCGAATGGTTTATGCTGATAATTCCATACTCGATGTATTTACCCTACCCATCATCAACGGCGATGCGACACATGCCCTTACAGAACCGCATACTGTAATCGTAACAGAAGATATCGCTAAAAAGTATTTCGGCAAAACAGATGTAGTGGGGCAGGTGCTTACTGTTAACGATACCTCGCTGTTTAAGATAACGGCGGTGATCAAAAACATACCCCAGCAATCGCATTTTCATTTCGATTTTATCATGTCAATGCCTACCATTCTGGCCGAAAGCCGGGATAACTCGTGGCTGTTTAATAATTTCAACACCTACATTTTATTAAAGCCTGGTGTTAATTACAGGGACCTTGCTGCAAAGCTGCCCGAATTTTTGCATAGGCATGCCGGCGCCCAGTTACAAAGCACCTTACACATGGACTTTGCCGCGTTTGAAAAAAGCGGCAACTATTTAAAATTTACGCTTATTCCGCTTAAAAATATTCATTTGCAATCGGCAATGCTGGATGAGTTTGAACCCAACGGCGATATTACCTATGTGTATATTTTTTCGGCAATTGCGATTTTCATATTACTGATAGCCTGCGTTAATTTCATGAATCTTTCTACAGCGCGATCTGCAAACCGGGCGCGCGAGGTTGGCGTACGCAAAGTACTTGGCTCGCCGCGCAAATACCTGGTGGCCCAATTTTTAACCGAATCCATATTGGTAACACTGGTGGGCGCGGCCATAGCAGTTTTTGCGGCCTGGGCACTTTTGCCACTTTTCAATCAGTTGTCGGGTAAACAATTAACCGTAACCCCACAGATTTTAGCTTGGCTGATACCTGCCTTACTGATTATTATTGTAGTGATCGGCTGTTTGGCCGGCTCATATCCGGCGATATTTCTTTCGGGTTTTCAGCCCATAAACGTGCTCAAGGGTAAACTGGCAGCAGGTTTTAAAGGAGGGATGCTCCGCAGCTTCCTGGTGGTATTTCAGTTTGCCATTTCCATTTTTTTGATCATCGGCACCCTGGTTATTTACAATCAGCTAAAATATATTCAAAATAAAGACCTCGGCTATAACCGCGACCATATCCTGATTGTGAAAAATGTATGGGCGCTTGGTAATGGCGCTAACGCTTTTAAACAGGAAATAAAGGAGCTTGTGGGTGTGCAAAGCGCCACGCTTAGCAATTCGCTGCCTACTGATAATGGCAACGATAACACCACTTCATTTTTTAAAAACCAGGTTATCGATCAAAAACAGGCGGTGTTGTCACACGAGTGGTTTGTTGATGAGGATTATGTTTCAACACTCGGAATAAAAATGATTGCAGGCAGGAATTTTTCAAAGGATATGGCCACAGATACTTCCGCAGCAATTATTAATGAATCTTTTGCAAAACTGATGGGCGATAAAAAACCCGTTGGTCAGTTTGTTTATACGCCGGCAAATAGCCAACTCACAAAATTGAACAAGCTTCATATCATTGGTGTAATGAAGGATTTCAATTTCAGATCACTAAAAGAAAATGTGCCGCCATTAGTGTTAAACCTTACGCCTAACATGGGGGTAATGAGCATCCGTGTTCATACAGCCGATATTCCCGGCTTGATAGCGCAGATAAAAAGCAGGTGGAAAGATGTATCGCACGACCAGCAGTTGAGCTACACCTTTATGGACCAGGAATTTGATGCCATCTACCGTTCCGAACAGCGCATGGGAGCTATTTCCATTGCCTTTACGTCTTTAGCTATCATAATAGCCTGTTTGGGTTTATTCGGGCTGGCAGCCTATGCCGCCGAACAGCGGACAAAGGAAATAGGCATCCGCAAAGTATTGGGTGCAAATATATCAACCATAGTAAGCATGCTTTCAAAAGATTTTATAAAGCTGGTGATCATATCCATTTTAATAGCCGTTCCGTTTGCCTGGTGGGCAATGAGCGGCTGGCTGCAAAGCTTTGCCTACCGGCAAAATATGCAATGGTGGGTACCTGTTACCGCCGGGCTGTCGGCTATTGCTATAGCATTTATTACAATCAGTTATCAATCAATAAAAGCAGCGCTAACAAACCCGGTTAAGAGTTTGAAAAGCGAATAAGTCAGTTTACAGCAGTTATCAGTTCGCAGTTAATAATTCTATAATTCAATAATTTGATAATTCAATAATTGAAATGATACGAAACTATTTAAAAATCGCATTCCGCAACCTTAAAAAGGACAAGCAGTTTACTTTGCTTAACGTGGTTGGGCTTTCGGCAGGCATAGCCTGTACATTGCTGATCTATTTATGGGTACATGATGAATTGAGCTACGATAAATTTTTTGCGAACAACGATCACATTTACCAGGTGATGGAACATCGTAAATCCGGGGAAATTAATGGCCTGTCTGATGAGTCGTCAGGTCTTGTTAGCGAAACGTTAAAACTCCAGGATGCCGAAGTTGAATATGCCGCGCCGGTGGCGCCTGCGGATTGGTTTCAAAAATTCACCCTTTCATCCGGCGAGAAGAATATTAAAGCAGCCGGCGAGTATGTCGGCAAGGATTATTTCAACATTTTTTCATTTAAAATGCTCAAGGGCGACCGGGGAAAAGTGCTTGATGCTAAAAACTCCATTGTGATATCTGATGAGCTTGCAAAAAAACTGTTTGGCACTACCGAAAATATTATCGGGAAAGACATCCGTTTTCAGCATGATACGGACTTTTTTGTGTCGGGTGTTTTTGAAAAATTGCCATCTCATTCTTCACAACAGTTTGATTTTGTGTTATCATTTGACTACCTGGCAAGCCTGCCCGCACAAGCCTGGGTTAAAACCTGGAACAATACTGGTCCCCATAATTTTGTTTTACTGAAAGAAGGCACTGATGTTAACGCTTTTAATAAAAAAATTGCAGATGTAGTTACCAAAGGTGGTGGGGACACAACAAGGAAACTATTCGCCATGAATTTTTCGGGGCTTTACCTGCATGATACGTTTGTCCATGGATCGCGGGTCGGTGGCCGCGACGAGTATGTTAATTTGTTTTCCCTGGTAGCAATATTCATACTCGTGATTGCCTGTATTAACTTTATGAACATGTCAACCGCAAAAGCGTCCGGCAGGATGAAGGAAGTAGGCATAAAGAAAGTGGTAGGCGCAGCCCGCAGCCAACTGATCACTCAGTTTCTTTCCGAGTCAATGTTGATGGCTGTGTTTACAACGCTGTTTGCCATCGGTGTCGCCTGGCTTTTATTACCGCAGTTTAACTACTTAACGGGTAAAGATATACAGCTGCATTTCGATACATCGCTTACGCTCACTTTAATTGGTATTGCGCTGTTTACAGGCTTGGTATCCGGTAGTTACCCCGCGCTATACCTCTCCAAATTTAATCCGCTGTCTATTTTAAAAGGTAAATTAAAATCGTCAGTATCCGAAATTATAGCTCGTAAGGGCCTGGTGGTGTTTCAATTCACTATATCCGTGATGCTTATTGTAGCCGTGCTGGTGGTTTACAAACAAATTCAATTTATACAATCAACCAGTCCGGGTTATACTAAAGAAAATATTGTCAGGTTTGATTCGGAGGGAAAGCTCCAGGGTAATGAAGAAACATTTGATGCAGAATTGAGGACTATACCGGGCGTAATAAATGCTAGTTTTACGCAGCACAATATTGTTGGACGCAATTATTCTACCA